>JAICXI010000206.1 GCA_025980505.1 bacterium
CCAGGCTCATGATGTTGGAGGAAACCCCCAGGTACTTCATGCACACGAAGGACATGAGGATGGCCAAGGGCAGGGTCAGGATGATGACCAGCGCCGAGGGCAGGTGCCACAGGAAGAGGAGGCATACCAGCGAGACCGCGACGGCCAGCTTGATCAATTCGTAGGTGAGGGTATGGATGGATCGGTTGATGAGGTCGGAGCGGTCGTAAACGGGAACAACCTCGACGCCGTCGGGCAGCGAGGGCTTGAGTTCTTCCAGCCTTTGCTTGACCCGGTCGATGACCGCCAGGGCGTTCTCGCCGTACCGCGCGGTCACGATGCCCCCCACCACCTCGCCCTGTCCGTCCAGTTCGGCCACGCCCCGCCTCACTTCCGGCCCGATTTGGACCTGGGCGATATCCCGGACGAAGATGGGGGTTCCCTGCCGGTCCCGGCCCACCACCACCTTCTCCAGGTCGGCGGTACCCCGGAGGTACCCCAGGCCGCGGATCATGTACTCGGCGCCGTTGATGTCCAGGAGCCTTCCGCCGACCTCGTTGTTTGAGTTCCGGACGGCGTCCAGCACCTGCCCGAAGGTCAGGTCGTAGGAAGCCAGGGCGTTGGGGTTGACCTCCACCTGGTACTGCTTCGTCATGCCCCCCACGCTGGCCACTTCCGCCACTCCGGGCAGGCTTTGGAGCTGGTACTTCAGGTTCCAGTCCTGGAAGCTTTTCAATTCCGGAAGGGTGTGCTTGCCGCTCTTGTCCACCAGGGCGTACTCGTAGACCCATCCCACTCCGGTGGCGTCCGGCCCCATCTGTACCTGCACGCCCTTGGGGAGTTCGGCCTGGATCTTGGAAAGGTATTCCAGGACCCGGCTGCGCGCCCAGTACTCGTCCGTGCCATCGTCGAAGATCACGTACACGTAGCTATAGCCGAAATCCGACTGGGCCCGGATGGCCTTGACGCGGGGCGCGCCCGAAAGGGCCCGCACGATGGGATAGGCCACCTGGTCCTCCAAAATGTCCGGGCTTTTCATCCACCGGGCGTAAACCACCACCTGCGTATCCGAGATGTCCGGGATGGCGTCCAGGGGGATGGTCTTCAAGGCCCAGGTCCCCCAGGCGACGACGGCCAGCATCCCCAGCGAAACGATGAATTTATTTTTACCGCACCAGTCGATGACTTTGGAAATCATAAAACACCTTTCTCGCCACGGGGGCCGGGTCATTGGGCCCTCCGGGAATTCCCACTGCTGCTCCGTGGGCTTGGGGGTCCTTATTTGCCTTCCGTGAAGGCGGCTTCAAGCTTGGAATCCGCGTCGATCATGAAATTGGCCCCGTCCACCACCCGGTCCCCCGGCGCCAACCCGGAAGTCACTTCCCACAAATCGTCGCCGTGGAAACCCGTGGTGACGGCCCTGGGCTCGAAAGTGCCGGGCGCGGTTTCCACGAAAACATACTGCCGGGTACCCGTGTCCATGACCGCGCTTGGCGGGACGGCCGTGCGGGGGTCGGTGACGGCCTCGATTTCCACGTTGGCGAAAATCTCGTTGGGGATCCCCTGGGAAAGGTTGATCCTCACCCGGATGACCCTGGATTGGGTGTTGTCATAGGGATAGATCCGGACCACCTTTCCGGCCACCCTGGGACCGGCGCCGCTTAAGGGGCTCACCCAGGCCTTTTGTCCCGGCTTCACGAAGGGGAGGTCCAAGGCGTAAACGTCCGCCACCACGTACCGCCCGCCGCCGGGGCGGATGGGCCTTTCGGCCGCGAAGTCCGCCGCCAGGTCGGCGAAGTCGCCCTCGCCGCCGGCAAAACGGCCGGTGGTTTGGATGGTCCTTGTGACCTGCGCCTTTTGCACCGTCGCGAACCGGACGCCGATCAGTTGTTCCTTGGTGGGGCTCAAATGCACCGGGGCCATTCCTTGGATTTCCTGGGACGCGCCGGAGCTTGGGACGGCGGACGCATCCTCCTGGTATACCGCAACGTAATCCATCCCCATGTCATCCTTCATCGGCTTGTCGCTATGCTGGGCCGGGTCCATGGGATTGGCCCAATACTTGATTGTTTTCGCCCCGGGCTTCCCGGCGGCGGGTTCGGGCGACGGCGCCCCGGCTCCCCCTTGGATCCGGTCCAGCGGGACCAGGGTCATTCCGCAGATGGGGCAATCCCCCGGCTTATCCCGGCGGATTTGGTGGTGCATCACGCAAGTGTAGATGGTTTTGGAAGCCGTGGCCCGCCACGCCCCCCCGCCGGTGAAGTGCCGCACCGTGGCCGCGGCGCCGGCGATAACCACCACCCCTATCAACGCAAGGACCGTCCTCCGGCCCTTGCCCGCGCTTCGTTTAAGGTTGTTCATGTCCGTCTCCTTTCAGTCCGCCCGCCTCGTACTCCAATTGCGCCACGGCTTTCCCGTAATCGGCCTTGGCCTGGTAGTACTTGGTGAGGGTTTCCAAATAAGTGTTGTAGGTCTCGATGAAATCCACGAGGGACATTTCCTCGTTGCGATAGGCCGTCTGGCTGGCGACCCATGCCCTTTGGACTTGTTTCACCAAACCGCCTTCCTCGTAAAGCTGGAGGAGCCGCCAAGCCGAATCGGCGCCGACGTAGGCGTCCTCGGTCATGTGGATGACCTCGTCCCGCTTGCCGGTCAGGTCGTAGCGGGACGCCGAGACTTCGTCCGACGCCGCCCCCTCTTCCTGGGATTGTTTCGCCGGGAAGAAAAGCGGAATGCTGACGCCCACCTTGTATCCGTAGTTGGAGAACCCCCCGTCGGGGCCCTTCACGCCCGAGAGCCACACCTCGAAATCCGGAAGGTAATCCAGGGACGCCATCTGTTGGGCCGCCTGTTGGGCCTCAAGAGCCCGCCGATAGACGGCGATTTCGGGGTTTTTCTCCTGGGCTTTCGCCACCCAATCCTCCTCTTTCCCCGCAAGGGGCGGCAGGCCGGGTTCTTCCCCCAGCCGGTAAGCCGTGAAATGGGGCAGGCTGAAGAGGTGGTTCAAGTTGAACTGGGAAACCCGAAGGGCCTGGCTGTTGGTCACCAGTTTGTTGATGGCGTCGGCGGTCTCCATTTGAAGGCGGACGGCCTTGATGGAAAGCCACTGGCCGCTGAGTTCCTTGGACTGGACGATCCCGCCCAAAGTCCTCCAACGCTCCTGGGCGTCCTGGAGGATGGCGTCCACCTTGTCCCGGTAATAAAAATCCCAGTAAGCCTGGCGGGCCTGCAGCACGATGGAACGTTTCGTGTCCTCGGCCTCAGCCGCGGCTTTTTTCGCCTCGGCGCCGGCCCTGTCCGCCTTGGCGATCCCCTTGCCCGGAAAGCCCAGCTTTTCCCCGACCTGCCACATTTCCATCCCTGGAACGGTGGTGTCCACCATGACCTGGGGATCGTCCGGGAAAAGGGACGGCAGGACCCGTTTGTCGGCGGCCTTGGCCCTATCCTCCGCCGCGTGGATGTGGGGGTTCCCCGCCAAGGCCAGTTCCTCCGCCTTGGCCAGGGTCAAATCGATGGTGGTGGGCGCGGCCCCCATGTCCATTCGCTCCATGTCCTGGGCCCGCCCGCTTTGGGGGATTCCGCAAATGAATAAACCGCTTAAAAGCCAAAGGCGAAAAGCCTTGGCGGCGCCTTGGGGTTCCTTCGTTGAAATAAGATTTTCGATTCTTTCCATGTCCATCACTCCTTTGGCTTGTCCCCCCCGTTTTTGAACCTGGGGGATGCGCGTAAACGCGCGAATAGGGCATGATCCCGAACGGGCTCATCCGAAAAGCTGGAAAGGAAATGGATCAGATTCTTAAGGCGAGGGGGCCTCGGGGGGGTGAAAAGACGGAGGCAACGGCGGAAGAAGCGAAAGAAGTCTCGACGGGCCGCGGCGCGCGGAGCGCGGAATAAAGGGCCGGAACCGCCGCTGCCATGGCGGGAGCGGACGAGGGAGAAACCGTGGATTGGTTCATCACCTTGCAAAAGGAGGGGATGGACTTGTGGGGGTGGCAGCAATTCATTTTGCCGGACTGGGCCGCCATGCGGCACATCGAGGAGGGCCCCATCTTGTCCATCTGGCACGCGCCGCAAGGCGTCAGGGCCAACAGGACCCCGAGGATGAGTAGGATTCGGCTGAGAAGTTGAAGCGTCGTTCGCATGGAAGAATCCTACACCCTTTCAAAAGAATCTGTCAAACCTGCCGGCTGAGTTAATCCCGAAACCGGCCCGAAAGTTACAAAAACAACAATGAAGTGGAGCGCCCCAAAAGGCGCTCCACCGGGGCTAAAGGTTTCTTTCAATACATATAAGCCTGATATTTGGCCAAATCCTTCTCGACTTCCCGCCCGCAGGGGCCGCAGCAGACTTCCATGTGCCTGCCGTTGGACAAGGCGATCACGGCGTTGTGTTTCGAGGTGATCCTGTGGCCCATCACCGGGCAGACGTCATTTCCGGCTTTGGCCACCACGATCGCGCCCGTGCCGGAAAGGATCGCGGCGTGCCAGGGATTGGC
>JAICXI010000190.1 GCA_025980505.1 bacterium
ATTTCCGCGAGACCGGGCGCCCCGTCCTCTTCAAGGCCAAGGCCATCATCCTTTCCACGGGCGGCATCGGCAAACTTTACCGGATCAATTCCAATTCCTGGGAATGCACGGGAGACGGCTTCGCGCTGGCCTACCTGGCGGGCGCCGAGTTGGCGGACATGGAATACGTGCAGTTCCATCCCACGGGCATGGTGTGGCCCCCTTCCGTGCGCGGCCTCCTCATCACCGAAGGCGTGAGGGGCGAGGGCGGCGTCTTGAAGAACAACAAGGGCGAGCGGTTCATGTTCAAGTACATCCCGCCCAAGTACCAGGGCAAGTACGCGGATACGGAAGCCGAAGCCGACGCCTGGTTCCAAAAGGTGGTGGTCGAGGGCGTGAAGGAAGATACGGTCAAGGAACGCAAGCCCCCCGAGCTCATGAGCCGCGACGTGACGGCCCGCGCCCTCTGGACGGAGATCCACGAAGGCCGGGGCACCGAACACGGCGGCGTCTACCTGGACATCGCCTCCCGGCGCACACCGGAGGACATCAAGAAAAAACTTCCTTCCATGTACCACCAGTTCAAACAACTTGCCGACGTGGACATTACCAAGGTGCCCATGGAAATCGCGCCCACCTGCCATTACATGATGGGCGGCATCAAGGTGGACCCCGAGACCCAGATGTCCACCGTGCCGGGGCTTTTCGCGGCGGGCGAATGTTCGTGCGGCCTCCACGGCTCCAACCGCCTGGGCGGCAATTCGCTGTCCGACCTGGTGGTTTTCGGCAAACTGGCCGGGGAAAACGCCGCGGCCTTCGCCAAGAAAAACGGCGCACCCAAGGTCAATGACGGCATCCTGGACGGCCTGAACAAGGAAATGAACCGTCCCTTTGAGAACCAGGGCGGGGAAGTGTCTTACGCCATCCTGGCCGACCTCCAGACCGCCATGGAAAAAGGCGCGGGCATGTACCGGGAGGAGCCGCTCCTGGATCAGGCCTTGAAGGACCTGGCGAACCTGGAAAAGCGGCTGGAGAAGGTTTCGGCCGAAGGCAACCGCATGTTCAACCCGGGCTGGCACGTGGCCCTGGATTTGCGGAACATGCTCATCGTGGGCGAAGCCATCACCCGCGCCGCCAAGGAACGCAAGGAATCCCGGGGCGGGCATACCCGCACGGATTTCCCGACCTATTCCAAGGACTTCGCCGGTAAACGCGTCATTGTCCGGAAAAAGGGCGGCGCCATGGAAGTGGCCCAGGAGGACTTGCCCCGGTTGCCGGCGGATTTGGAAGCCGAACTGGTGAAGGAAGGGTTCTTGAAACCGGAAGTCCTGAAACAAATCCGGGGGGAAGCCCCGGCGCATTAAAAGCGGCCATTCGCAGGCAGCGATTGGCCAACCGCCAACAGCTTTTTAGAAGGAGTCGTTATGCCGAACATTCACATGAGGGTCTACCGGGGAAACTCGGAAGGCGGGGAACTCAAGGATTACAACGTCGATGTGGACGAGGGCATGGTGGTGTTGGACGCCGTCCACCGGATCCAGGCCACCCAAGCCTCGGACCTGGCCTGCCGCTGGAACTGCAAGGCGGGCAAATGCGGCAGTTGTTCGGCCGAAGTGAACGGCAAGCCCCGGCTCATGTGCATGACCCGGTTGAATGAATTCCCCGAAGGCCAGACCATCACGGTCATGCCAATGAAAACATTCCCCCTCCTGAAGGACCTGGCCACCGATGTTTCCTGGAACTACGAAGTGAATAAGAAGATTCCGCCCTTTACCCCGAAGGACGGGGCCGACTGGCACTGGGAACAAAGGGACGTGGACCGTATCCAGGAGTTCCGCAAGTGCATCGAATGCTTCCTTTGCCAGAACACCTGCCACGTTTTGCGGGAGCACGACAAGAAGACGGCCTTCGCGGGGCCCCGCTTCTTCGCCCGCATCGCTTCCCTGGAGATGCACCCCATCGACGGGCTGGACCGGACGGGCCTGCTGAAGGACCAAGAGGGGCTGGGATTGTGCAACATCACCCGCTGCTGCACCGAAGTCTGCCCGGAGGACATCCACATCACGGACAACGCCATCATTCCCTTGAAGGAGCGCGTGGTGGACAGGTATTACGACCCCCTGCGCCTGCTCTGGAACCGGATGTTCGGGAAATAAGAAACGCCCCCATGCCTAACTTCGAAAAGGCGGTCCGGTGGCGCCCCTGGTCGGTGGCCGTCATCTTGGCCGTTTTTCTCTCCGTTTTCGCGCTGGTGCGCTTCAGCCTCCTTTCCTTTTCATTCCCCATCGGCTTGGGCTGCGCGGTCTTGTGCCTGCCTTTGGGCTGGAATATCGCCGCCTTGAGGAGGGCCCCTTCCGGCGAAAGGCCGGGCCGGAACGACGTCATCGCCGATGGATTGCTGGCGGTGGGACTGGCGCTGGTTTTTATCGGAGCCTTTTTTTGAAGGAGTGCAGTGAAGGGATGGCCTGAAGATTCGTTCCTTCCGCCGGCGATCCCCTTCGGAACGCCCCCGCCCCTTTCACCGGGAAGGCCGGTCAAATCCCCGTGACGTTCAGGTCCGCGCAAAGGATATGAAAATCCGCCGAAGGGTCGCCGACCACGGTGGCGGCCGTCACGCACAGGTTCCCCGAATTCATCGACAGGTAGGGCTCGGTCACGTAATGGCGTCGGACCGGCGGGGAGAGAAGGGCATAGTAGAACTCCCGAAAGGAGTGGTCCGTTCCCTTGGGCGCGGGATGGAAAAGGATGCCCTTGCGCTCGGGAATGCGCCAACTGCAGATGGTTTCGCTGACTTGGACCCCCTCCCCATCCAGCAAGTAGAGGCACTCGAGGCCCGGAAAACCCCGGAAGAGGGAGGGGAATTCCCCCTCCAATTCCAGGGCGGGTTTGTTCGGCAGGGCGGCGGTCAGGGAAGCCGTCATGGCCGTACAGCGGCTTTTCAGGCCCAAATCCCGGTTGGCCCTTTCCGTCAGGCGGCGCTTGAAGCGCGAGGCCAGGAACTGCATGCGGGACTTGCGGTTGAGGGTGAAGACCGGTTTTTTCTTGTAGCTCTTGGAAAAGTATCCCCCCTGCACCAAGTCGGTGCCGTACTCGAGGGCCACCAAGGCGTCTTCCTCGCTTTCGATGCCGCCGGCCACCACCAGGATGCCGAGGGAATGGGCCATTTTAAGGATGCCCCCGAAGGCCGTCCGCTTCTCCTTGCGCTTGGCCAGCCCCCGCACCAGGCTGTCCTCCACCTGGACCATGTCGGGGTTCAACCGCAACAGGGCCTCCAAGTGCGGGGAGGAAGCGCGGACGTCCTTCACCGACGTGAGGAAGCCGTAATTGCGGTGGGCCTCGACAAAACGCCGGAGGGGAAAGAGGTCCCCCTCTTCCCGCAGGGAGAGTTGCACCACGACCCGCCGGGGATCCATGGACCACTCCTCGACTTGTTGCAGCAAGTGGCCCGATCCCCCCACGGTTTCATCCAACAGGGAGGATTCGACGTCCAGGAACATCAAGAGGCGGGGGGTGCGGGCCTGCAAGGGGTAAAAAGCCTCCATGGATTTCTGCCGGGCAAGCCGGTCCAAGATTAAGCGGCGGTGGAAGTCCAGTTCCTCCCCCGGTCGGGCCAGTTCGCGCGGCTCGAACAAGCGGCCGGGGTCCGCCGGGTCCACCAGCCGGCGGACGGCGCGCAGCCCGATGACTTCCATTTTTTGAACCGAAAAAACCGGTTCGAAAAAACATACCACGTTGTTTTGATCCAAAGCGGGAAAAGGAAGGGGTTGAGGATCAACCGCAACGTTCTCCGCTTCTTCCGGCCCCGGGGCCTCCGGGAGCGCGTCCGGCTCCAAAACGTCGTCTTTACTGAAATCCTCCAGCTTCGGCAGTTCCACGGTCATCTTCCCACCCTCCCCGATCCAATCCGACTTCCTTGCCCAAGGGGAAGCTGTTATTGCAATGGATGTGCCATTTAAAAAACAGGTGGAATCCATCGTTTGCCGGGTTGTTTCGGGAAAGACCCCGCGAAAAGGGAGGGACGGCCGGATTTCGAACGGTTTAAATTTTTAAAATAAAAACGTTCGGCCATTGAAATGGAAAACATTATGACGAAAAACAAAAATACGAAACGTTGCAAGGCCGAAGTTTGCGCCGTTGAAACGATTTTCAGGGTTCCACGCCGAAGAATTGGACGGCTGTCAGATTATTTAGCCCGGAAAGCGGCAGGAATGTCAGACATTCATCCCGGGTCGGTGGCAATAAAATGCGTTTTCAAGAGGGGAAATGAAACCCGAAAAGGGGGGAAGCCCGATTTGAAGTTTCAGTGGGACGGCGGTCCCTTTCCCGCTTCCGACCGGAAAACCGAGATGCTCCTCAAGGGTTTGCCGTCCTTGTAAAAGACGACGAAGTACTGGCCCGGCGGCATGTCCCGGCCTTGGCTGTTCTTGCCGTCCCAGGTCACCCAGGAATCCCGCTTCCCCACGACTTTCTTGTCGAAAACCATCCGCAAGGGGGTGGCCTGCGCATCCATGACCTCCAATTGGTACCGGCCCGGGCCATCGGCGAAGGTCACGTAAATCTCAACGGGCGGCACCTGAAAAACGACGGAATTGGCCCTGTCGACGGGCGGCAGTCCGGTTGGAACCGGGGCCGGCTTCAGGGGCGCGGGCGGGGGAACCGTTGGGGGGGAAGGGTAGGGCCGGAGGG
>JAICXI010000008.1 GCA_025980505.1 bacterium
CTTATGATGGTTGTCAATTTTAAGGAGGATCGAATGACCCACCGCATCCCGAATCCGGTCCGTTTGTTCGCTTTTTCCGTGTTTTTCCTCTGCGCCTCCGCTGGATTCGCGGCCACGTCCTGGGAGTATTACCAGGCGGGCATGCGGCTTTACAACCAGCACCAGTACGCGGACGCGGCGCGTTACTTCAAAGCCGCGGTGCAGGCCGATACCGGGAATTGGCAGGCCTACCAGGGGCTGGGCCTGTGCGAATACGCGCAAGGCGATAAGAAGGCCGCCAAGCAGGATTTCAACAACAGCTTGAGGATCCACCCGGACAACCCCCAGCTGGAACATTTCGCGGACTCCCTCAGCCCGGCGCCCGCCTCCTCCCGGTCTTCGGCCCAATCGGCGGAAAATTCACCCATCATCGGCGGGGGCAACTTCGGGATTGGGCTCCAGTTCGGGGGTCCCGGCGACTGGGGCGCCACCGGTAAATACTGGCTGGACGAAAAGGACGCCTTCCAAGGCGCCGTCAAGATCGGCGGCGGCACGGTGCTGCAGCTGCAATACCTCTGGCACGATTACGACTTGATCCACCCCTCCCAAGGGGCCTTTCCTTTTTATATCGGCGTGGGCGGCGACTTGGGGCTGGGCGGCGGCAGCGTGGCCGTGGCGGGTTGCTTGCCGGTGGGATTGACCTACCTCTTCCAGAAAAAGTCCGCGCCCCTGGACATCTTCGTGGAGGCCGTGCCGACCCTCTGGTTCTTCAGCGGGGGGACTTCCTTCCAGCTTTACGGGAACGTTGGCGCGCGGTTTTATTTCTGATCCGGCCGAAATGAACCGCCTTTTCGCCACCCTCCTTGCGGCTTTCACCGGCATCCTGGCGGTCCTGGGTGCGGGCCCCATCGCGGCCCGCGTCGGAGGCTGGAGCCGGCTGGCGAAGTCCTACCCGGCGGCTTTTCCTTTTGAGGGAAAGAAACTCCTGGCTTCGGGGGCCATGGGTCCGGCCAATTACGGTTTTTCACTTCTCTTGGGCGCGGACGCCCGGGGCTTTTCCCTGGAAACCACCGGCTTCGTGCGCACAGGGCATAAGCCCCTTTTCATCCCCTGGCCCGACGTGACGGCCCGGGAAGTTTCCGGCTTGTTTTATCCGCGGGCGCTGGTGGGGTTTCAAAAGGTCCCGGGCGTCACCTTGCGCCTGCCGAAAAAAACCCTGCTGGAACTGAGGGAACTGGCGGGATCGGCTTCGGCCTTTCCAGAAGTTTCTTAACAAGACGTCCCCGGAGCAGGCCGGTTGGCACCTTCCCCCGTTTTTATCTGTTTAAATTAAGTAACCCTTTTTTCTAATGCTTCAGTTTCTAAAATTAAAACCGTTAGGATGAAGGATGATCCAAGAGGAGGAACGACGCCGGCTTTTTGGCGTGCGGATCTTTCCGGCTCTTGTGAATGGAAGGGTATAAATGCTGGGTTTAGTATGAAGGAGGACGGTATGAACCGTATCGGCAAATAGACGCTGGGAAGCCTTCTGGCAACGCTGTTTATCTTTCCGCTGGCCTGCAACAAAACGATTATCATGCCTGCAGTCCCGAATCCGGGCCCCGGCGGTCCCACCAGCACCCCGACTTCTTCAGCCACAAACACTTACACGACCACCACCCTTTCCACGCCCAGTGAGACGCCCACCGTCACCCCCATTCAGGACTGCAACGTCAGCACCACACTGAACCTGGCCGGGAACCTGGATAACAGCCTGTAGGTGAACCAGCCGGGCGGGATTTTTGAAGTCATGGATACCAATGCGAATTGGGTCCTTCCTTTCGGTTCCAATTACACGCCTTTCCAGTTCAATAAAATCAGTATTTTGCTGTATCCCAACGCTCCTGTCGGACCTGGTTATATTCTTCAGCTTTCCAATCTGACTACTCCCTCTGACTACTTCCTTGGACGCATCGCCCTTGGCTTTGCCGCATCACACGACGGTGGTGGCTGTTGGAAAACCCGATCCTTTGCCCGTACCCGCAACCTTTGACTGTCACACAGGAGCCCTTGCTTGGGAGAATCTATCCACCGATCCTCCTGCCGGTACAGTCGTGAAGTCTTTCGTGGATCCGGCCGGCTATACGCACGAAGTGGTATTTTTGTTTTATCAAGTGGACGACCTTGGGGCGGATAGGATTAACACCGCGCCCAACAACAAGTCGATTTATGCATGGTATGCTTTTGAAGAAGGCGTTTGTGATATGAGCCTGATCGGCGGGACCGATGTTTTAGAAATCTCCGTTTTTTCAAACCCTCAAAGCGGCTACTGCGGCGAACGCGGGGTTTCGGGTGATATTTACTGGGGGGACTTCCTCTACTTCAACAGTGACGGTTCCTTGGCTTCGGAAGGAGCGGTTCGTTCTTCGGGAGGGGCGGTAGTTCAGGCTAAACCACATTTGGAGGTTGCGTCGTTTACGACGGCAGGCCAACTTGGAACTCCCTTGGATACCGGGGCCTTCGTTCAAGTGAACTTCGGCACGGCCGGCATGTTGGGTTACGGTCAAAGGGACGGACTGACCGGTGACGCGGCCTCCTTTAGCGTACATTGAATCCTCACAAAAAAGCCGGGAAAGATTCCCTTTCCGGCTTTTGGGGGGCCATGCCTGGCGTTCAGGGCACCAGGTTGTTGTTGCAGGCGGGGTCTTCTTGAAGTGATTGATGTTTCTGTAGCGGTGCTCCCGAAAGTTCATTTCCTCGCCGAAGAGGTCCAGCAAGTTCTTGCGCAGAGCCCAGGGGTTGGTTTTTACCTGGAAATAAGGTAGCCGAGCGGGCGGGAAAGGGGCGCCGGACGGGCCGCCCCAGTGAGTTGTGCTTGTACTCCCCGACGGCAAAACGACCGCTCAGTTTTTGGAAGCGGACCTGAATAAATTCCTGTGGTCCTTCTCCCGAACTTCGACCTTCAACGACTGCAGGACCGCGGCGATGCGGGACAGGGATTGGATCTTATCCAGGGTGTCCCTTGTGTCCTTGTCCGGGATCAGGGAAAGCTCCAGCTGTTCCTCCGGCCCTGATCCCTTCACGGGGGGATGCGGAAAAAGCGTCCGGAAGTTTGAGCCGGGCCGGGTCGGGCGGGTGTTCATGGGAAACTCCTTTGCCTGCCGGGGGCCCTTCAACCCTCTTGCGCGGACCCCATCCGTTCCAGGAAAAGAAAGACTATTCCCTTAAACAAATTTTAGTCTAGTGGCAAAGATTTGGCCGGTTGGGCCCAAATAAGGGTTTAAACCGCCCAGTCGTTGACCGGTGCTTGGAAGAGGGAGTGAGGGGTAGAATCAAGTGGAATCCAAAGGGGGAGAGAAAGGGGTGCGACCATGAAAAAGTGCCACGCCTGCGGCGAGCCTTGGGACGGCGCGCCGGGCACCCAACCCGGGCGGGAAGAAAGTTGCGTCAAGTGCGGCGCTTCCCTCCATTGCTGCCTGAATTGCAGGTTCTATGAACCTTCCGCCCACCACGAATGCCGAAGCTCCACCACCGAGTACGTACGGGACAAGGAAAGTAAGAATTTTTGCGATGAATTTGAGTTGAATCATAAAGGCGGGACCGGCGAGGGGAGAGAATCGGCCCAGGGCGACATGAACCAGAAATGGAACGACCTTTTCAAGTAACGGGGCCGCAACCGGCCCAAGCCGGGGGATGAAAAGGGTCCGGCCTCTGCCTGGAAGGAGCTTTGGATGTCCTGGAAAAAGGGTTGGATCGAAAACCGGCGCAGCGGGGCGGCCAAGGTCAGCCAGCTGGTGGATTACCGGGTGGTGCGGGCGGAGGAATTCCAGCAATTGGCCGGTGACCGGCTTTATTCCCACACGGGCTTGAACCACGGAGCCTCCTCCCAAATGATGGGAAAGCTGCTCCACTGCGACGTCCTCGACCTTTACAACGGCAATATCCTGATTTGCGGCCCCGACCCCCTCCAACAGGGCTTCCACTTGGAGATCCAGCTGACCCTTTCCAACTATCACTGCAAGCTGAAGTTTATCGCCGAGGCCGTGGCCGTCCACATGGACGCGGAAATGAAGGAGATGGTCTTCAGCGCCGGCATCAAGGCACTGGCGGTCAACAAGGACGACGTGGACCTGTTGAACCGCATCCTCGAGCGGCAAAAGAATCCCTGACCCGCCACCGCGCCCTCCGGCCAGGCCGGCCTCGCCTCCGGGGGGCCCCTTGAAACAGCCTTTGACTTTTCAAGCGGTTCTCTTTAGGCTCCCCGGGACGTTTCCCAAGGATGGGTTTTAAGGGGACGGAATCCCAGCTTGAAAAGGAGTAAGGATGAAAAACGTGGACATGAAAGTGGAAGGCGGCATCCTGACGATCCGGGTGGACTTGAGCAGGGAATTCGGCCCTTCTTCCTCGGGGAAGACCATTATCGTCGCCTCCACCGAAGGCAATATTTCGGTGCCGGACCGGGATGAGAAGGTCGGGCTGAATGTTTACAAAAAGAAACCCTGACCGGGGGAGTGGGGGTTGGGGCTGATTTTCCGGTGATGGAATTGTTCCGGCTGTTTTGATCCGGAAAGAAGCCCGCTCAAAATACGTTTTATGGAAGCCGCTTGAAGAAGGCGGGACTGGGACGATTTCCCCGTTTTTAGCTTTTGTCCGAAGGTTTATCGAATCTTTTAATCCTTTTGCCGTACAAGCCAAAGATGACCCGCGTCATTATTTCCTCCCCGCTTTTTCCGGTAAATTATTCTCGCCTTTTTCCTTCCGACACCGACGATCCTACCGGGAGGTTCCGAATGATCGAAAAAGAAAAAACCCCCAAATTTGCCGAGGGCATCCATTGCGGCGACTGTGAAGGCCGTGTGCGGCTGATGCACGCTCGGCTTCCGGAAAAGAAGTCCAAGGGCCGCGTGCAAGTTGAATTCGAAACGGTTTGCGTTGTTTGCGGACGGTGGGACACGGTTGTCCGGGATTCGGAGTTCCTGCCCTACAGCGAAAGGGAATTCTGCAAAAAAGAAAAGTTGCCCGGCTTTGTGGGAAGGGAAAAGGGCCAGGGCGTTTACCACTTCCGTTGATCCAGGCATTTCCCTCCTTGAAATTCCGTCCGGGCCCGGCCATCCCCAAGGGCCGGGGTTCCCCATTCCGGCCCGGAAAAAAGCCAAATCCGCTTTGCGAAAGTGGGAAGTTTATTCCCACCCGATTTTTCGGATTCCTTTTTCAGGGGAAGGCTTTATCCTAGTGCGGCCCATGAAACCCGAAACCCTTTTCCAACCCGCGACGCCCCCCTTCCTCATCAATCCCCATCCCAAGCGCTTGTTCCGCGAAGCCATCGCCCAACTGCCCATGAACGGAATCCACACCATTTGCGAGGAAGCCAAGTGCCCCAACCGCGGTGAATGCCTGCCGCGCCACGGCACGATTTCCATCATGGTCATGGGTTCCATCTGCACCCGCGGGTGTCCCTTTTGCGCGGTGGCCACGGGCAAGCCCCTGCCGCTGGACCCGGAGGAACCCGGCAAGGTGGTGGAAATCGCCCGGGCGCTCAAGGTCCGTTACCTCGTGATGACTTCCCCCAACCGGGATGAATTGCAGGACGGGGGGGCCTCGCAGTTCACGGCCATCGTGGCGGCATTGAGGGAGTTTAACCCCGATCTCCGGATCGAAATCCTGGTGCCCGATTTCCAAGGCAAGGAGGAATCCTACGGCGTCCTTTTACGGAACCCGCCGGATGTCGTCGCCCACGACCTGCAAACGGTCCCGCGGCTGTACCATTCCATCCGGCCCGGGGCCGACTATGAAAGGTCGCTGGGTCTCTTCCGCTGGTTCCGGAGGAAAGCCGACCCTTCCCGCGTGACGTTGAAGGCCGGGTTGATGGTCGGGTTCGGTGAAACCGAAGGGGAAGTGGCGGAAGTGCTCCGGGACGCCGCCCAGGCGGGGGTCCGGTTTTTCACCATCGGGCAGTACCTGAAACCCCCGGGTTCCAGCCTGGAAGTCGTCGAGGTCGTGCCCCTGGAGCGCTATCAACGCTTCACCGAAGCCGGGAAAAAGCTGGGGCTTGCCGTGCAGGCTTCGCCCCTCACCCGTTCGTCCTACCTGGCCGACCGCCTGGCCGCGGAAAACAAGCGGCCTTAGGCCCCTGCCTTCAAGCCGTCCTTGACCTGGCGGCCCGGCCATTGAACAATAAGCCATGCCCTTTCCCGGTAAAAACGGAAACTCCTCTTTCCAACGCCTGGTCCTGCCCCTCTTTGTTCCCGCACTGGTCTTGGTCTTCTGGCAGGCGATGAGCGAACTCGGATACCTGCGGCCTTCCATCCTGCCCTCGCCCCTGGCCGTCGCCAAAACCCTGGCCGCCCTGGTGGCCTCGGGGGAACTGCCCACCCACCTGGGCATCAGCCTTTTCCGGGTGTTGCAGGGATTCGGCATCGGGACGACCTTGGGGGCGTTGTTGGGCCTGGCCATGGGCCTTTCACCCCTTTTCAACCGGTTCCTGTCCCTGGTCACGGGCCTGCTTCGGCCCATCCCCACCATCGCCTGGATACCGGCGCTGATCCTCTGGATGGGAATCGACGAAGGTTCCAAGGTGACCGTCATCGCCGTAGGCGCCTTTTGGCCCGTGCTCCTCAACGTCTTCCAGGGCGTCAGGGGCATCGACCGTAAATTCCTGGAAGTGGGGAAGGTGCTGGAAAAAGGCCCTTGGACCCTGTTGATCCGGATCATCCTGCCTTCGGCCCTCCCTTCACTCTTCACGGGCCTCCGCGTGGGATTGGGCTTCGCCTGGGCCAGCGTGGTGGGGGCGGAACTCATCGCAGCCTCTTCCGGGATCGGATACATGATCATGTACGCCCGGGAGGTCTCCCAGCCCGACGTCATGATGGCGGGTGTATTCGTCATCGGCCTCACCGGTTTGCTCATGGACGCCCTGATCCTGAGGCTGGAGCGCCGCCTCTTGAGGTGGCATAAGGGTTGGGAAAGGGAAAAGGGATGAAGCAGAGCCACGACCGTCTCACCTTGAAGGGCGTCGGTAAAAGCTACCCCCTGGCCACGGGGCCTTTAAGGGTCCTGGAAGGGGTGGACCTGGAAGTGGAGCCCGGGGAGTTCATCGCATTGGTGGGCCGGAGCGGTTCCGGCAAATCCACCCTTTTGCGGCTTGTCGGCGGCCTGGAAGAAGCCGGCGAGGGTGAAATCCGCCTGGGGGAAAGGCTGATCCGGGGGCCCGGAATCGAGCGGGGCATGGTTTTCCAGGAACCCCGTCTCTTTCCCTGGATGACGGCCCGCCAAAACGTGGCCTTCGGCTTGAAGGAAGGGACGGCGGGGCCGCAAGCCGGAAGGACGGTGGAACAATACCTGCAGTTGGTGGGCCTGGAGGCTTTCGGGGACCTTTATCCCCACCAGTTGTCCGGCGGAATGCAACAAAGGGCGGCCATGGCGCGGGCGTTGGTCAGCCACCCCCAGGTGCTTCTCCTGGATGAACCCTTCGGCGCGCTGGACGCCCTGACGCGCATCCAAATGCAACGCGAAATCCTCCGCATTTGGGGGGAAAGCAAGGGCACCCTTATCCTGGTTACCCACGACATCGACGAAGCCGTCTTCCTGGGGGACCGCGTGGCGGTCCTGTCCGACCATCCCGGCACCCTCCGCGAGGTCATTCCCATCCCCCTGGGGAGGCCCCGCGACCGCAGCAGCGCCGAGTTCGGCCGGATCCGCACGGAGATTTTCAACCAGTTTTTCGGCGAGTCCCAAGGTTGAACCGCCATTGCAATTGGCAAAGGCCGACCCTATAACAAAACCTCTTTCAACAAGGTGGGAACAGGGCCTTTCGAGTGCCTCAAGGCCCGAGTCAAGTTGAGGGGTCACATCAGGTAGAAATTTTGATTTTTTGAACCGTCATTTCCTTTGTCAAAACCCAACCCGTGGGGGGCCGGCTATGAAAAGAATTTTTCTTCTTTTATCGATCCTGGCGGCGGCTGCCAGGGCCCAGGAGGCGCCGATCACGGTCCGCATCGGCTATCAACCTTCCTCCAGCGTGCTGGAGGTAGGCAAGGCCAAGGGTTTTTACGACCGGGAAACGGCCCCCCAAGGCGCGAAGGTGGAATGGATTCCTTTCCTTTCGGGCCCGGTCATGATCGAAGCCGCGGCCGGGGACCGGGTCGACTTGTTGGGCGTCGGCAACATGCCGGCCATCGTGGCCCGGGCCGGGGGCATCGACGTCAAGGTCATCGGCAAGGCCGCCTTCAATCCCGCCACCAACGCGGTGTTGGTGAGGCCCGATTCCCCCATTCATTCGGTGGCGGACCTGAAGGGCCGGAAAATCGCGGCCCAGATCGGGTCCAGCGTGCATTATTTCCTCTACCAGCTTTTAACCGGCGCGGGACTTTCCATGGGCGATGTCCAACTGGTCAACCTGGCCGGACCGGACCAGGGCCCGGCGCTGGAGGCCGGCAACGTGGACGCCATCGTCCTTTGGATGCCCTACCGCACCCAACTGGAGAAGGCCGGCAAGGTACGGGTGATCGCCGATTCGGCGCACGTTCCCGGGGGTCTGAGCCTTTACATGGTCCGCAACACCTTTGGAAGGAAAAACCCGGAACTGGTCGAGGCCTTCCTCAGGGCCACGAAGCGGACGAACGACTACATGCGCCGGAATCCGAAGGAGGCCTTGAAGATCCTGGCCCGGGACAGCCGGTTTCCCGCCGATGCGCTGGCCGAGAGCCTGAAGGGGTTTGACTGGACCCTGGAGGTCACGCCGAAAGACAGGGCGGCCATGGCGGACATCAAGGATTTCCTTTTGGCCAACCACGTGATCCGGGACGACTTCAACATCCGGGATTTGTTCGACGGCCGTTACTTGCGGGAAGCCGGGGCCCGATGAACGCCCCCCTGGAAGGCCCTTCCCCGCCGCCGTCCTCCGATTCCCTCCACCGCCTGGCGCTTTACACGGTACGCCGGGAGCCCCTCCTGGATGCCGCCGCAGCCCCCATCGTGGAACGCTGCCTGCAAAACCTCACCCGGCGTTATCCGGGCCTCAAGCTGGCCGGGTACCGCCTGGAGCCCCAAGGGGTCCAAATGACGTTGGACCTCCAACGCTTGGACGAGGACTTGGCCCGCATTGTGCAATCTTTCAAGAACGAAACCAAAATATTGTTGAAAAAAAGCGGCCTTGATCGAGAAAATTTTTGGCAATGGGGTTACGAGGAACTCTGACCCCTTGCTTCCGCCTCCTTTCCCGCCCCAAATTTTTCATCAGGAAAGACGAAAGTCCGCCCGTCCTTTCGGGAGGGGAATCGATTCCTCCCGAAAATCAAGGGATTTAAGCCGTCCTTCCCCGCCGCAAGCCCTTTCCCGCTTGACCTTCTACTTAGGTAGAGGGTTTATCGTTGCGGCCCTGGAGGCACCATGGACATCACCATTGGAACCTTGGCCAAACGAGCGAAGGTGAATCTGCAGACCCTTCGCTATTACGAACGTTGCGGACTCTTGGCCCCGGCACGGCGGGCCGTTTCGGGTTACCGGCTTTACAACGAGGAATCCCTTCGGCTCCTGAAATTCATCCGCCATGCGCAGGCCTACGGATTTTCCCTGAAGGAAATCCAATCCCTCCTCAGGTTGAAGCTCCTTTCGCCCGCGGACTGCCGGCAGGCGCGCCGCAAGGTGGAAGCCAAAGTGGTCCAGATCGGAAAAAAGATCGAATCGATGGAACGGATGGCCAAGAGCCTGAAGCGGATGGCGGAGGAATGCCGAAGGCAGGGAGGAAGGGGTTCCTGCCCCATCCTGTCGCGCCTTTACGGGGGAGGGCACGAGAATGAAAAAGCCTGAGGCCCGCCCAACGCGGCGTCTTTCCCGCGGCGGGGGAACCGCCCCTTGACCCGGGAACCTTCCCAGCCTTCCAGCCCCTGTCCGCTTTGTTCGAAACCGGGAATGGAAATTCCCCGGAACTTTTTATTCCAGCACCTGGACAGCGACGGCATCACCCAAACCTTTTCCTGGAAAAGGGCCTTCGTGTGCCTTCAGTTCGATTGCGAATGCCTTTACTTTTCCTCCTTTCGATGGGTATCCCACCGGCATTGCAACAAGAAGGTCGGATTCAAGGATGTCCCGCCGCCGCATGTGCTGTGCTACTGCTTCGGCTATACGGGGGAAGAAATCGTGGGGAGCCGGGATTCCCGCTCCTCCCTCCTGGAGGAAATTAAGGCTTACCTGGGAAAGGGAGGACAACTTTGCGGAAGGACCAATCCCTGCGGTCAAAATTGCCTGGGGGCCATCCAGGATTTCCTGGAGCGCCACTCCTTGGGCCGAAACGACCGGATCTTTCCTTCGCCTTAAAACATGCTAAACCCCATGCGGCTGGAACCTTTACAAGACGGGAGAATCCTCCTCAAGGGTGGAAGGAAAATCCTTAACCCTTTTTTCCACCCCCTAGGTTGAAAAATGGAAGGGGGTATGCAACCTTAAAAGCTCTTCCCCCGGTCTTCCGGGGGTCACCTTCCATCCTTCCCAGCGTCAAAGGGTCGGGTGAAAGGGAAATTCCAGCTTGGAGGTTGTCATGAAAAAGTTGCTGATGTTGATTTCGGCCCTGGCCCTGGCTTGCTTGGCGGGTCCTGTGATGGCGAAGTCGGCCCATAAGTCCAAGGCGATGAAATACGAAGTCGTGGACGTCAACTGTTACCTGACGAAGGGGGCCCATGGGGAGAAGCACAAAGACTGCGCGGTCAAGTGCATTTCGGGCGGCGATGAACTGGCCCTCCTCCATAGCGGCAAGCTGTATGTCCCCGTGGACCAGGATTTCCACCCGGCCCGCGACCAATTCGCCTCCAAGGCGGGCGAGATGGTGGAAGTGAAAGGGAAAAAGTTCAGCAAGGGGGGGGTGAATTACATCCAGGTGACCTCCGAATCCTCCGCGGACGCTTCCAAGTAATTTTCAGCATTCGACAGGCCCTTCGCGGCTTCCGCGAAGGGCCTTTTTGATTCCGCCCTACATCGACCCGTCGCCCGTGATCTCGGAGGATTGGATCAGGACAACCCCGGTCTTCCGCATTTCCCTCAAGGCCCTTTCGTCGTCCCCCGGACGCACATTGACGGCCGCCACCGCATCCTCCACCAGGTAGGTCTCAAACCCGTTTTTTTCAGCGTCCAAGGCGGAAGCCTTGACGCAATAATCGGTGGCCAAACCCGTGACATAAAGGTCGGTCACGCCCTTTCCCTTGAGGAAGTGCGTCAGGTCATCGTTGGTGGCTTCAAAAGCCGAATAACCGTCGTCCTTGTTCAAGGTTCCCTTCAGGAAGGTTTTCTGGATTTTGGAGGCGTCCAAAGCCGGATGAAAATCGGCGCCGGGAGAGCCCTGCACGCAATGGGGCGGCCATTTCTTAAAGTGCACCGTGTCCCGGGGATGCCAGTCCTTGGAGGCCACGATGACCTCGAAGGCGGCCATCAGGGAATTGATGACGGGCACCACCTTATTGCCGCCTGGAACGGCCAGGGTTCCGCCGGGACAGAAGTCGTTTTGCACGTCGACGATGAGGAGAGCTTTCATGGAAAACCTCTTTTAGCGGGCAGCGGTCGGCGATAACCCCGATCCGGAAGTTGCGGATGGCCGGGAGCCGGCCGCTATTGGCCGCCGTTCGAGTGCCGGTGTACCAGTTCCTCCCGCAATTCCATGAGCCTGGAGCTGATGCCGACCTTGTAGGTATGGGGATTTTCAAAACGCTTGCGTTCGGGCGAAAGCTTGGCCAGGCCTTCCTTGGCGTAAGCGGCCGCTTCCTGCACCGTGAGACGGGTGAGCGTTTTGCCGTCCTCCATCACCTTATAGAGCAGGGAGGCCGGAAAACAATGGGCCACCCTGCTTTTTTGCTCGGGGAAAACGGGATTGTGGACGTATTCCACGCTTTTTTCGCCTTCCAAGAGGATGCCGTCGGCGTAGAAAAAGCCGTCCGGGTCGGTGTAGCGAACGACCTTCTTGATTCCCGGCAGGGAGGTCTTGGCGACGTTTTCCGATATCTTGAGCCGCGGCAGGCCCTCCAACTGGCAGAGTTTGTAGACCCCGTCCAGGGCCGGCGAATCCTGGCCGGTCACCAGTTTGGTGCCCACGCCGAAGGCGTTGATGGGCGCGCCTTGGTCCAGGAGGCTCTTGATGAGGACTTCGTCCAATTGGTTGGAAGCCACGATTTTGACCGAGTGCAGGCCGGCCCCGTCCAGCATTTCCCGGGCGTGCTTGCTCAAGTAAGCCAGGTCCCCCGAATCCAACCGGATACCGGCCAGTTTATGGCCCCGCCGCTCCAACTCCCCTGCCACGGTGATGGCGTTGGGTATGCCGCTTTTCAGGGTGTTATAGGTGTCCACCAGCAGGATGCAGTTGTCCGGGTAAATTTCGGCGTATTTGCGGAAGGCTGAAAGTTCGTCCGGGAAGCTTTGAACCCAGGAATGGGCCTGGGTGCCGGAAGGCGTGAGGCCGTAAAAAAAGGAAGCCAGGACGTTGGAAGTGGCTTCCACCCCGCCGATGGCGGCGGCGCGGGAAGCCTGGATGCCCGCCAGGCCTTGGGCCCGGCGCAGGCCGAAATCCACCACGCGCCTTCCCCGCGCGGCCAGGATCATCCGGGAAGCCTTGGTGGCGATCAAGGACTCGAAATTCAGGAAATTCAAGAGCAGGGTTTCGATGACCTGGCATTCGAAAAGGGTGCCTTCCACCCGCATCAGGGGCTCCAGGGGGAAAACCACTTCGCCTTCCCGGACCGAGAAAACGCGGCCGTGAAACCGGAACTTCCGCAGGTATTCCAGGAAGGGCCCCTTGAACCCCAGCCCCCGCAGGTACTCCAGGTCGTCCTCGCCGTAAGCGAAAGTTTCCAGCGCCTCCAGCAGGCTGTTCAGCCCCGCGAAAATCACGTAGCCGCCCTTGAAGGGCATGTCGCGGAAGAAGTAATCAAAGGCCGCGGGCTTGTCGGCCGTGCCGGAAAGGAAATAACCCTGGCCCATGGTGAGCTCGTAGAGGTCGGTGTAAAGGCCGGCATGCCGGGAAATCAAGGAATCCATGGGGGCATTATAGGTGGAATCCCAAGCCTGGAGCGAAGGGAAGTTCCGGGGATTGTTTCCGTCCAAGCCCCGCTTCCAATTCAGGCCGGCGGAAACGGCTACCGGCTTAACAACCCCGGCAGCCAGGTGGTGAGGGAAGGAACGAAAGTGATCAGGAAGACCATGGCGTAAAGGATGAGCAGCATGGGCAGGACGGCCCGGTAAACTTCCACCATGGGCCTTTTGAAGCGGTAGGAGGAAAGGAAGAGGTTCAAGCCCAGGGGCGGGGTCAGGAAGCCCAGCTCCATGTTGGCCAGGAAGATGATGCCCATATGCACGGGGTCCACGTTGAAGGCCTGGGCCATGGGAATCAGGAGGGGCACCACCACCACGATGGCCGCGAAGATCTCCAGCAAGCCCCCCACGAAAAGCAGCAGCACGTTGATGATCAGGAGGAAGAGCCATTGGGAATGAACGGTGGCGCTTACCCAGCCGGCCAGCCGGGCCGGCACCTGGGCGTCCACCATGTCGTTGGTGAAGCCCAAGGAAACGCCCAGGATCAAAAGGACCCCGCCCACCAGGATTCCGCATTCGGTGATGACCGAGGGAATCTGCCGGATTTTCAAGTCCCTGTAAATGACCACCTCGACGAGGAAGGCGTAAAGGGCGGTCAGGGCGGCGGACTCCACCAAAGTGACCTTGACCACGAACAAGAAGAGGAAAACCACCAGGGGAAGGGCCAGTTCCCATTTGGCGCCCCAGATCGAATCCAGGGCTTCCTTGAACCGGAAGGGATGCTTGGCCGCCTGTTCCTTGGAGCCGTTCCAAACGCCCCAGATGGCCGTCATGACCACCAAGAGAAACCCCGGCAACAGCCCCCCCAGGAACAACTTGTCGATGGCGGTGTGGGAAACGACGCCGTAAAGAATGACCGGAAGGGAGGGGGGGAAGAGCAGGCCGAGGGACCCCG
Source organism: bacterium (assembly GCA_025980505.1). GTDB lineage: Bacteria > Oederibacteriota > Muellerivitia > Muellerivitales > Muellerivitaceae > JAICXI01. The sequence continues at coordinate 13,922 of JAICXI010000008.1, forward strand.
CCGAAGTGAGCAGGCCCAGGGAATTCCGGGGGGTGTATTTTTCCGCGATCAGGATGGGCATCAGGAGCCCGCCCAGGGCCAGGATGGTCACGCCCGAGCCGCCCGTAAAGGATGTGAAAAAGGCGCAAACCAGGCAAGTCACGATGGCCGGGCCCCCCTTCATGGAACCGAAAAGGGCCTGGAAGACGCGAAGCAGCCGTTGGGAAGCCCCTCCCTCGGCCAGGAAGTAGCCGGTCA
>JAICXI010000342.1 GCA_025980505.1 bacterium
GGAGGGCGAGGGCCAGGGCGGAATCAGTTCCGGGCTTGGGGAAAAGCTTCAGGTCGGCGATGGAGGCGGTTTCCGTGCCTCGGGGGTCGACCGTGATCAACCGGGCTCCCGACTTTTGGGCGCGTTTCAAGAAGGCGAAGATCGGGGGCAGGCATTCGGCCACGTTGGCGCCCACCAGCAGGATGCAGCGCGATTCGAAAATGTCCGAAAGCGGGAAGTTGAGCCCGCGGTCCACGCCGAAGGAGGCGTTTTGGGCCGCGGCGGCGGAGGACATGCAGTAACGGCCGTTGTAATCGATGTTCCGCGTCTTCAAGGCCACCCGGGCGAATTTGCCCAGCAGGTAAGCCGTCTCATTGGTCAGGGACCCGCCCCCGAAAACCGCCGCCGAATCGGCCCCGTGGGCGCGCTGGACCTCCCGCAACCGGTGGGCGGTGAAATCCAGCGCTTCCTCCCAAGCCGCTTCCCGGAAGGGCCCTTCCTTGCCTTCGCGAAGGAGAGGCCGGGTGAGGCGGTCGGGATGGCCGATCTGCTGGTGGGCGGTCTGGCCCTTGACGCAGCTCAAGCCGCGGTTGGTGGGGAAGTCCCGCCGGCCCCAGACCTTGACGACCCGGTTTTGGACGGTATCCACCTTCATCTTGAGGGCGCATTGAAGCGCGCAATAGCTGCAGTGGGTGTTGAAACGGCTTAACCCCGGTTCCCAGCCTGAGACAACCGGTTGCATGGAAAGTGTCATGGCGCACCTCGAAGCTTCAGGTGCCGGTAGAGCAAGACTTGTACCAGGGGAATTCCAGCGGAGGCCGGTCCCTGGAAAGCATTGGGGAGGGGCCTCGAAAGGACGACAAGGCCGCTTTCCGTGCGAAAGGACGGACCCCCGGCCGCTTTCTTGTGCCGGAACGGCCGGAGCGCAACCTTTCCGTGAAAAGGCGATACAAAAGTGTAGGAACAATAGGGTTGTGTTGAAACCAATCTGTGAGGGAAGGGCGGTCCATCCCGAACCGGCGATGGAATGGTTGGCGTCACCGGCGCGCCTGACCCTTGGGCGGGTTTCATGCCCGTGAGGTGGGCCGGGCCTTGGCGGGATAATTAAGGGGCAAGGGGAGGAATTCTTTTGGATCGGGACGGATTGAAAGGAAGCCCGGCTTAGGCCTTCAAATAATCTTCCGGTTTGACAGCCCTTTTGGGGAATCGTCTTAGAAGACCCTTGTCCCAGGTCAAAAGGGGGACGCCCAGTTTTTCCGCGACAGCCACAAACTCACAGTCATAACCGGAACAGCCGGAGCGGACGGACAAGTTGAACAGGAGGCCATCCTCCACGTCGCGGGTTCTTTCCGGCGGAACGGCCTGGCGGGCCCTCGACAGGGCTTCTTTGCATATGCCGAGCGGGACCAACCCTTGCCGGTGGTGGAACATCAAGACGTTGCGGAATTCCGACATCCAGAGAAGGGGGGGCGTGCCACGCCGACTCCCGGATCCACAAGCTTTCGGCGATTTCCGTGCCCTGGAATTTGGCGCAAAGGGCCAGGATAAGATGGGTGTCCGCGACGATCACGGGCGCCCCCATCGCTTGGCCCGGTTGATTTCGGCTAAAGTCAAGGGGGCCTTAAACCCTTTCCGGAGTTCCCGGACCTTCGCCAAAAGGGAATCCTTGGGAGGGTCCCGGAAGATTTCTTCCGTGGTGCGGCCCTCCCGCTTTACCCTCTCAATGGCGTCCTCGGATCGGGCGGCCTTCCTGGACCGTTGGGCATCCAGTCCGGGCTGGTTGCTCCGGGCCGGGCCCGGCGAAGCCTTGTAGGACGCCCGGGTTTCATGGGCGGCGGCTGGCTGGGAAGCGTCCGGCCGATGGGCATAGGCCCTTCCACGACCGCCTGCTCGAGAATGGCCGCCACTTCCCGGTTCAAGCTGCGATGGTTTTTTTCCGCCCTCCCCTTGAGGCTTTCGTGGATTTCATTGGGCAGGTTTTTGATGTTGAGGGTGCTCATGGGTTCCTCCGTTTTGGTACCATTTTTCCTTTGACGGGGACAGGGGTTTTTTGAGTAATGTCCCAGTTCGAAATCTCGAAAACCGACGCCGCCCTCACCCTACACCTCTCCCCCAAAGCTCTCATGGGGAATAACCTCTATGGACCCATCAAAACCACGACGCAAGGGGCGGGGGTTTTAGCTTTTTGTTTCCTCCTCTCCCCTCGAGGGAGGGGGGGCGACGTCAAACCAACTGCAAACTGACGCCAAGTGCATCGTTCCGTAAAATGATCTCGGTATTCAAATTGAGGGGTGTTACAAAATTTTAGATGAAAAATTCTTTGAGGGCCGGTCCCAGGTTGGCCTGGTCGTGCTTGCCCTGGGAGAGCTTGAGGAGCACGAAGCGCTGCAGGTCGTCCAGCTTTTTCCAATCCTCAGGTTCGAGGGTTAATCCCAATCGCGAAATTTTAGCCGCCACCTCGGCGGGGATTCGGTTGGGGTTCCCCCATTGGCCTTTTTCCTGCTCGGGTTGGGCGGGTTCGAGGAACTTGGGCGATTCGCCGAGCCTTTGAAGAAGGGACACCACTAGGTCCCGGTAACGGGCCGCATCCGGGCCTTCGGCGTCCAGATCGCAGAGCTTGGAGCGCTCTTCCTCGGAAAAAAGGTTCCAGCTTTTGAGGGAGAGCTTCACGCCCGCTAGGTCCAGCTTGTAGCGCACGGCAAAGGGGATGCAGCGCAGGCGGTCGTAGAAATCCTGTTCGAACTTGAATTTCCGGAACATCGAAACCCCAATCTAACCACAGAGTTACACAGAGTGAACAGAGTGCGGAAAAAACCGATTTAAAACTCCGCGTTACTCCGTGTAACTCTTTGGTTCGCGTTGTTTTATCTTTTCCCATTCTCCGGGAGTGTTGAAGCTTCTCAAGCATAACAGCTCCGGGTCGAAGGAGCGCAGGGTGGTTTCTTCCACCTTTCTCACCTTCAGCCCTCCTTCATTGAGGAAATGCTGGAAACTTTTCCAGGGGAACGCCTCCAAGGCTTGGAGGCAGCGGTTGTTCCAGAGGGCGCAAAGGGGTTGCCAACGGTCGTCCGCATAAGGAACGACCGCATCCGACAAAACCGGGCTCTCCC
>JAICXI010000098.1 GCA_025980505.1 bacterium
CATGAAGTACCTGGGGGTTTCCTCCAACATCATGAGCCTGGGAGGCATCGCCATCGCCATCGGCGCCATGGTGGACGCTTCCATCATCATGGTGGAAAACGCGTGCAAGAGGCTGGAGGAATGGGAGAAGAATAAGCCCGGTCCGGCGCGCGCCACCGACCTCCGGACGAGGGCGGAGGGAACCGGGCTGAAATATCCAACGAGGACGGACGTCATCCTCAACGCCGCCAAGGAAGTCGGGCCCTCGCTTTTCTACACCCTCCTGGTCATCACCGTGGGATTCCTTCCCGTCTTCGCGCTCCAGGGGCAGGAAGGCCGGTTGTTTTCCCCCCTGGCTTATACGAAGACCTTCTCCATGTTCTTCGCGGCTTTCCTGGCCATTACGGTGACCCCCTTTTTGATGGTGGTGTTCCTGAGGGGAAAGATATTGGCCGAAGCAAAGCATCCCTTGAACCGGTTCCTGGAGAGGGCCTACGGGATCCCCGCCAAGTGGGTGTTGGAAAACCGGAAAAAGGTCATTTTCGCGGCCTTAGGGGTGGTCGGGGTGACCCTGATTCCCTTCTCGAGGCTGGGCAGCGAGTTCATGCCGCCCCTATGGGAGGGTTCCCTGCTTTACATGCCCACGACCTTGCCGGGCGTGTCGGTGACCGAAGCCGCCCGGATATTGCAGGTCCAGGACAAGAGGATCAAGTCCTTCCCGGAGGTGAAACGGGTTTTCGGCAAGGTGGGGCGGGCCGAAACCCCGCTGGACCCGGCGCCTTTCTCCATGGTGGAAAGCACCATCCTTTTGAAGCCCCAGGACCAGTGGCCCCGGGGTATGACCCCGGAAAAGCTCCAGCAGGACTTGAACGCGGCGCTTCAATTTCCCGGCTACACCAACGCCCTTACCATGCCCATCATCAACCGCATCAACATGCTCACCACGGGCATGCGGACGCCCATCGGCATCAAGGTGCTGGGGACGGACTTCAAGACCATCGAGAAGGTCGGGGTCGGCATCGAGAACGCGCTGAAGGCCCTCAAGGGCACCTCCAGCGTTTACGCCGAGAGGGTCACGGGCGGTTACTACATCGACATCACCCCCCGCCGGGACCAGATCGCGCGTTACGGGCTCAAGATCGACGACGTGAACGAGATCATCGAGATGGCCATCGGCGGGGAGAACGTCACCACCACGGTGGAGGGGCGGGAACGCTATTCGGTGACCGTGCGTTACGCCAGGGATTTCCGCGACGACGTGGACAAGCTGCGGCGGGCGCTGGTGGTCACGCCTTACGGCAAGGTCCAGTTGGGGCAGTTGGCGGACGTCGCCTTGTCCGAGGGGCCGGGCATGATCCGGGATGAGAACGGCCTTTTGGCCGGCTATGTGTACGTGGACATCGAGGGGATCGATCCGGGCACCTACGTGAAGGCGGCCCGGAAACTCATCGCCGAGAAGGTGCCGCTCCCCACGGGGACCAGCCTGCTTTGGAGCGGCCAGTATGAGAACATGGTGCGGGCCGCCCAACGGTTCAAGGTCATGATCCCCCTGACGCTCCTGATCGTGTTCCTTCTGATCTATTTCAACACCAAGTCCTTCACCGAAACGGCCATCGTGCTCCTGGCCGTGCCCTTTTCCCTGGTGGGGGCGGTCTGGCTCCTCTGGGCGCTGGGTTACAACCTGTCGGTGGCGGTTTGGGTGGGGATCATCGCCTTGGCCGGCCTGGACGCGGAAACGGGCGTGGTCATGCTGTTGTACCTGAACCTTTCCTACAAGAACTACCGGGAGAAGGGAAGGATGAGGGGCCTGGCCGACCTGGAGGAATCGGTGCTGCACGGCGCGGTCAAACGGCTGAGGCCCAAACTGATGACGGTTTCCGCGGCATGGTTCGGGCTGGTGCCCATCCTTTTTTCCGCGGGTGTGGGGGCGGACGTGATGAAACGCATCGCGGCGCCCATGGTGGGGGGGGTCTTCACCTCCTTCGTGCTGGAGTTGATGGTTTACCCCGTCTTATTCGTGGCTTGGAAATGGAACACGGAAGTAAGGCCGCAAAAACCGCGGGGGCTATGGAAATGGGTGGCGAAAATAGGGTAGGTTAACTTCATTCCGGCCGAGGCCTGGGGTGAGAGTTTTAATACCATAAGGAGTGAAAGATGAAAAAAGGATTGGGGTTTGGGGCGGTGATGGCGGTGGGATTGATGTTGGCGGCGGTGGCGGTGGCGGAAGAACCCGCGGCCACGCCGGCGGCCTCCCAACCGGTGGTCAAGGTCCACCAAGCGGTGAAATCGACGAAAAAAAATAAAAAGTCGAAAAAGAAATCCAAGGAAGTATGGGCTTGCCCCATGGGGGATTACGTCGGCGCCAAAACCGCCGATGGAAAATGCCCCCAATGCGGGATGGACCTGGTACGGGAAAAAGAGCCGGTGAAGAAGGAAGAGGGCAAGGAGAAGGCCAAACCCTCGGCCAAGGCCGATTCCAAGAAAATCGTTTGGGTCTGCCCGATGGGGGATTATTCGAGCGATAAACCGGGAAAGTGCCCCAATTGCGCCATGGATTTGGTGGAAAAGAAATAAAACCGCGGGCGTCTCGTTTAACAGGCTCCAAGGGCTCCCTTGGGGCCTTTTTTTATTTTCCGCTTTCTTGCCGGGGACTTAAAATAGAAAAAGCCCTGGGGACCTTTCCTCATTCCATGCCGACGGCCGAAAGGCGGTTGGCCGGAACCTGTACCCATATCCGGGGCGAATTCCAATCACCGGTCGGGACCATGAACCTTAAACGGATTTTTACGGCGGTAGGTTTTTTCCTATTCCTGTTGGCGGGGGTTTGGTACGTGTACTTTTACCAAAACATCTCCCTGCCGAATAAGGGGGAAATCCGGAAGATTGAGGTCTTCCAAAACGATTTTAGGCAGCATGCACAACAGTTGACCTATGTGGAAGAGCCGGACCGCATCGGTAAAATTTATGATTTTATCGATAAAAGGAAAAGGGGCTGGCAGCCCCTGCTTTACCGGTCGCCGGTGGCCGTGGCTTATGCGGATTTTTACAGCAGCCGCGGGCTTTTGTTCCGCTTGTGCCTCATGAATTCCTCGAACTTCCTCATCCGCAACAGCGACGGGGCCTACCTGAAAAGCCTCCGCAACGAGGACCGGGCGGACTTCATGGGCCTTTTAGGCTTGCGCAACGGTTCCCTGGTGTCAGCGGGACCGAAACCAAACTCGCTTTGACTTGCATCCTCCGGTTGTCGCCCGAGGTCTGAGCCATGGATTGCCGGCAGGTCCATCAAGCCTACAGCGTTTATCTCCAAAGCAAGCTGTCCCCCCAGCAAATGGAGTGGGTAGCCAAGCATATCCAGGATTGCCCCGACTGCTACCTGCTGGACCAGTCGGTCCGGCAAGTTTTCGTGGAAGATAAGTTGGTCAGCCCGCCGGAAAATCCCCTCCCGTAAAAAAACGCGCCGCCGTCAGGGAAGGCCTTTCTTTCAAAGCCTTATCGGGACGGCTTTCCGCAAGACGGCCCCCTTCCAACTTATCCCGGCTTTCCATGCGCGGACGGCCATCTTCGACTGGAGCGCCTTCCTCAAGGTCTTTCCAAACAAGGGATCGGTGTCGTCCTTGGGGCCGACGGCCTCTCCCCAGGGGTTTTGAAGGATGAAAAAAACGAAGCACCGCGTCCGGGGCTTCCGCGCCAGCGCCATCAATTCCCGGAGGTGCTTGGAAGCGCGCTCGGAAGGGGCGTCGGGGAAACGCGCCGTCCCCCTTGGGCCCGCCAAGGTCACGCACTTGACCTCGATCCAGGCTTTGGCACCGGTCTTGGAATCAACCGCCTGGAAGTCAAAACGGGTATGGGCGTTGAGGGGAACCTCGGCTTGGAGCCGATCGTATCGCTTGAGATCGGGGATGAGGCCTTTCTACCAGGCTTCCTTCAACAACCGGGGCGCGATGTTGGCTTCGATGCACACCCACTTCCCCCGGTAAATGGCCAGGCGGACGGAATACCGCGTTTTGCGCGGAGGGCTCCATTTTAAACCGGGAATTGGGGCGGGCGGGCGATGGTCCACCAGGGCCACCCGGGCGCCGGGATAAAGCAGTTCCTTCAGGCGGCCGGAATTGGTGACGTGGCAATATTCCCGGCGGCCCCGGACCCGGACATAGGCGCCGAATCGGTGCAAGCGCTCCATAAAGACACCCGGGACCAACGGGTTTTCCGGCCAATTCAAGAGGAACCCCCTCGGGCTTTTTCCGTGTTTTTACTCAAAAAACCGCCTTTTCTGATATCCTAAGTTTGAAGCCGGTACAACTATTATCCGGAGAAAATATGGCGTCAAGGAAACAACGGCGGCGATTTCTTTTGATCCTGGCTTTCGGGATTTTGGCCGCATCCGGGGCCAAGGCTCAAACTCCTGCGCAAGATTTCGCCAACCAGGCCCAGTCGGATTACCAGACCATCACCAATTACGTGAACGGCATTTTTTCCAAGAGCATGGGCTTCTACACCACCCTGGGTTGGAACACTCCCCCGGGTGTTTTCGATTTCGTGGTAGGCCCTCATGTTGAAGTGGGTTTGGGCGTGGGCGCCGACTTGATCTCCATTCCCGGACTGGGCAGCTTGAACCTGGGCGCGGTGGATGCGGGATCCAACTTCAGCATCCCCTCCTTCCTGCCCGCCCCTTTCCCCGTGGTCACGGGCCGGGTGGGGCTCATGAACGGCCTGGACCTGGGCCTCAAGCTGAATTACCTTCCGGCCGTCAGCATCCCGGAGCTCGGCTTTTCGGCCAATTACGTGGGTTGGGGCCTGGACCTGCGCTACAAGATACTGGACGGTAAGCTGACCCTGCCCGCCGTGACGGTGGGGTTGAGTTGGGATACAATGCGGGGCGGTTTTTCCGTGGTCACCAACGTTAATCAATCATCCCAATATAAAGATCCCATTACGACGCTCAACTATACGGCCAACTTGACGGGCACCAATACTTATAACTTAAACTGGGATACCAAGAGCTTCGGGGCCAAGGTGGAAGTGGGGAAGGACCTGGGTGTGATTTATCCCTTTGCGGCCGTCGGGTTCCAAAGGAACTCGGGGAATATTTCCTCCAGCATGAAAGCGCCTTATAGCGTGACCTTGACGCCGGGCGGCGGAAGCAGCAGCGGAACCTTGAGCGCCAACAGCGATTCCCTTCCGGTGATCTTCGAACCCAAGTTCGTGGCCGGATTCGACCTGGGGCAGGGGCTGCACTGGGCGGTGGTGGGGGAATCCAACGGAACGGACATCGCCGGGAGCACGAGCTTCCGGGCGCAATTTTGAGGGACGGCCGGCGGCGGATAGCGGATGATCGGCGGCGAAAGAATTCAAAACGGAACATCGGACATGGCTGAAACGAAGAAACTGAACCGGATTTCCTACGTGGACCAGAACGAATGCACGGGATGCGAGGCCTGCGTGGTGGTGGCTCCCGGTGTTTTCCGGATGACGCCCGACGGCCTTTCGGAGGTCCATGACCCCCAAGGGGACGGCGAGGAAAAGATCCAGGAAGCCATGGACGGCTGTCCTGTTTCCTGCATTCACTGGAAAAAATAGCCGGCAGTTGCCGGTTTGCCGTTGCCCGTTGCCGGTAACGGCTTGACGCCTTGTTTCAACCGGGAACCGGGCACTGGTAACGGATAACCGTCGCAATGGGAGCGGGCATGGCGATCCACAGCGGATGGATGGAAAAAAGGCAGTTCGAGCGCATTGACGCCTCCGTCAAGGTGACCTATTCCCTCGTCCCCAAATCCGAGTTGGTGAACACCCTGTCCGACCCGGCTTACCGCGAATCCTCGGCCGACCATTTGCCGGAGCTTTCCAAGAAATCCGCGGTGGCCCACGCGGTCACGCGGGATATTTCCATAGGCGGCATGTCGCTGGTGGGGCAGGAAGCCTTCCCCCCGGATACGGCCCTGGAAATCCACCTTTACCTGCCCAATTACCCCACGCCGGTCACCCTTTTGGCCGAGGTGGTGCGCGCCCAAACCGAGAGCAACGGCAGTATGGGCACCACTTACCGGGCCGGTATCAAGATCCTGGCCATCAACCGCAAGGACGTGCTCCGGCTGGACAAGTACCTCCTGGCCGAGAAGATCCGCCTGATGGGCGGCGGGAAGTAATCCAAGCCCCGAGCTCGCCGGGCCGGGTCCTGAATTTTGGAAGAGCCCGAACCCCGGCAAACGCTGAAAATTCATTGGAACTCCCGACAAAAAGGATCTTGCCGCATTTTGGCGGAACTTCTTGAGACTTGGAATGGGTCCGCGATGCCGACTGCAAAAGGTTCCCTGAAGATCCTTTCGACCGCCAAGGCGGGGCAATACGACATCCCCGGCCATCCCGAGCACCCCGGGCGGATCCTCCGCTCCCTGGAACACCTCCAAAAAATCCTGCCCCGGGACTTCTTTGCCGAGCCCGCGCCCGCGTCCCTGGAGAAGATCCAGGCCGTGCACGGGAAGGAAGCCATTGAAGTGGTTTCCCGGGAAGGCTACTTCGACCCGGACACGCCGGGGGCGCCGGGCGTGTACGAATGCAGCCTTCTTGCGGCCGGGGCGGCCCTGGAGGCGGCCCACGGGGGCCTGAAGGGGGACAAGGTTTTTTCCCTCATGCGGCCGCCCGGCCACCATGCCACGCCGGAGCGGGGCATGGGCTTTTGTTATTTCAATTCCATGTCGGTGGCCATCCAGGACGTGGTGCAAAAAAAAGAAGCCCGGCGCGTCGCGGTTCTGGACCTGGACTGCCACCACGGCAACGGCACCGAGGATTTCTGCCTGGGCCGGGAGGAGTTCCTGTATGTTTCCCTGCACCAGTTTCCGGCTTACCCGGGCACGGGGCGGCAGTCCCGCGCCAATTGCCTGAACTATCCCCTGCCGCCCGGCACCGAGGAGGGGGAATACTTTCCCGCCCTGGAAAGCGCCTTGAAGCACCTTTCGGCCTTCAAGCCCGACCTGTTGGGCATTTCCATGGGGTTCGATACCTATATGAAGGACCCC
>JAICXI010000139.1 GCA_025980505.1 bacterium
ACGCCCTCCAGCCTGCCCACGCCGGTTTACAACGCGGCCGCTACCCAGCTGACCTGGAACCTGCCTTCGCCCCTGGCCGCGGGGAACTATCAACTGGCCTACCAGGTGAAGGTGAACAACTTCGTTCCGGGTGGAACGGTCTTGAACAACTGTGCGCAGTTTTCCCAGAGCCCCTTCGCCCCGGTCAGCATCTATCCCGTGGCCCGGGGTACGCCCTTGCCCGCGCCCACTTTCGTCTTTTATCCCATCGCCGTTCCGGTCTACAGCGGGTTTCCGGTTTCCCTTGTTTACCCCCTGTTCCAGACCGTCTCGGGTTGCACGGCGGTGACGGTGACGGGGCAATACACGGTGAAGATCGGGGTGTACAACGAGGCGGGTGAACTGGTGAAGGAGGTCTACGCGGAACAACTGTCCCAGCCGTTGGAAAACATCACGCTGGAGTCCAGCAACGCCATCACCACGCTGCACGGTGCGGACAACGCGGTGACGGTATTCTTCCAAGGCTCGCCCATCGCCAGTTGGGACGGGACCGACGCGGGAGGCAACCCGGTGTCCAACGGGGGCTATTACATCAAGGTGGACAACATCGACAACTCGGGGGTGGACCGCAGTACGACGCAACAAGTGACGGTAAGCCGCTCCTACTACACGGTGACGGTGCTTATTTACAACGGGGTGGGGGAAGTGGTGAGGCACCTTTACGCCACCCTGGACGACCCCGGACCCTCGTCGGTGATCGGCGTGCAGTTGTCGTCGAAGGTGATCTCGCCCAGTGAAATGGCCTCGTCGGGGACGCCCTCACAGTTGGAGATCGCCTTGAGCAACGGGACGACGCTGGTTTGGAACGGAAAGGGAGACGGCGGGAGCTTCGTGCAAAGCGGGCAGTACCTGGTGGAAGTGCACACGAAGGACGGGAAGGGCGGGGAAACGGTGGTGACGCAGCAAGTGTCGGTGGAGGACGGGAACCGGCAGGCGGGGGCGGGAACGGTGACGGCCCAACCCAACGTGTTGATCCAGGGCGCGCAAGGCACGTGGATCCGGACCAATTCGTCGATGAGCCTGAGCCTGGAGGTTTCGTTGTACACATTGGCGGGGGAACTGGCGAAGAGGAACCAGGGTGTGGCGGGTTCCAACGAGGTATGGCTGGACGCCTCGGGCCTGGCCAGCGGCCTTTACCTGGCCACGGTGGTGGAGAAGGACCCGGGCGGCGGGGTCATCAGCCGGCAGACCCTCAAGATCGCGCTCTTCCACTAATCCCCAAACCCTCTTTTAAAAGTACCCACCCCAAGGTGTTTAATCATAAAGTCATGACTTCGGTTGCCGGTTTTTCATACCGGTCCCCCAGGCCGACTGCAGCATGGGTTCCAGCATAGGCCTGGCCGTTGAAACCCAGAATAAGGCGCCCGGATAGGGACGGCGCCTGGTGCCTGCAGGTGAACTGTTCGGAAGGCGGAAGTCGTCACCAGCCAATCGGGCGGTCTCCAGCTTCATTACAACGCGGCGGGAAATCCAAGTGCTCCGCCCGCCGGCGACAGCGGCGGCAATCCCTGGTACAGCGCCGCCTGTAACAACGGTTCCGGCGGCTTTACCAACCCCACCGGCTGCCCGGTGACGGTTTCCACCCGGCAACAACTCCTTTACAACCCGGTAACGGGTGGGTGGATACCGTTGGTTTCCAGCACCTGCAACGGCGATGATGGCGGCTCCAGGAGCGCCCTTTTTGACTTTTGCTTCCGTGCGAAAGGGGTGTAGTCTAGGGGCGTTGCCCCCAAGACGAAAAACCATATGAGGTGCGAAATGATCAACTATATTTCGGGACTGATTTTTACCCTGCTTCTGATCGCCGGCGGCGTGGTGGCCTTTACGGTGGGGGTCGCCAGTCCGGGCATCGGAGTCCTGGTGGGGCTGCTTTGGCTGGTGGCGGACATCATCATTTCCTCGGGCGTCCAACTGGCGGCCCAATGGGAAAAGGGGGTGGTTTTCCGCCTGGGACAATTCAAGGACATCCGGGGCCCGGGACTTTTCTTCATCATACCCCTCGTCGACCAGGTTAAACTGGTCGACACCCGCATCCGGGCCATGGACATACCGGCCCAGCAAATGATCACCAAGGACAACGTCCCGGTCAAGATCAACGGCGTCATTTTCTTCAAGGTGGACCAGGTGGCGGATGCCATCATCAAGGTCCAGGACTACCGTTACGCCATTTCCCAATACGCCCAGACGGCCCTCCGGGACGTGATCGGCCAAATGACCTTGGACCAGCTGTTAAGCGAACGCGAGCAAATCGCCAAGATGATCGAAACCGCGGTGGAAAAAGACACCCAAGGGTGGGGGTTGGAAGTGACGGGAATCAACATCCAGGACGTCGACATGCCGGAGGAACTCAAGAAAATGATGTCCCGGCAAGCCTCGGCGGAACGGGAGAAAAGAGCCACCATCACCAAGGCGGAAGGGGATAAGGAAGCCGCCGTCAACCTGGCCGCCGCCGCCGCCACCATGGCCACCAGCCCCGGCGCCATGCAATTAAGGACGCTTCAAACCGTCGACGGCCTGGGTCCCACGGCTTCCAACACCGTGGTCATCGCCGTGCCGGTGGACCTGATGGACGCCTTGCAGTCCTTGGCCCGGAATATAAAGCCGAAATCTTAGGACCCTGCCCCGAAGCGTGGTGGGGCTCCTGGCGGCCCCACCCTGCCTTGGTTCTCCCGTCTTTTTCAAGCCTTGGGGGAAAGCTTGAACCGGCCTGGGCCTTCACCCTGTCCCCGCGGTTTTGGCGCAGTTGGGTCCTTTCCGATGCTGGAACTTGAAGAGGGATGGACCGAATAGGTCGGAAATTGGATAAAATCTTCGCAAACGGTTTCCTCCGTCCCCCTTTCCCGGTTTTTACCGACCTGAAACCTTAATTTTCCACTTCCTGACGGCCCTCATAATCCCTGCTTGCCAAATCCAGTTAAAAGGTAGAATATAAAAGTCCTCATTCATCCCTGAGCCCGAGGAAGATCATGCCTCGCAAAAAAAAGGCCGATGCCGAACCTCCCAAGAGTCGTTCGACCGACAAACCGAAACGGCGGGCGGGGGTCAAGGTTTCCAAGGCCGCCCGGCCTGTGAACGTTTCCAAGCCTTCCACGGCGCCATCCGGCGTCAAGACCCGAAAATCCAGGGAAACCCCGTCGGTCCAGCCTTCGAAGCCATCCCTTTCCACCGAAATCGATTCAACTTGGAAAAAGCCGAAACGCCAGGGTGAGACCCGAATGGTGGCTTTTGTCCGCGATCCCAATTGCCTTTTCACTTACTGGGAGGTCACACCCCAAAGCGTCGCGGCCGTCCAAAAGCAATTGATGGGCGAATACCGCGGAAGTTCCATGGTGCTGCGGGTTTTCAGGGTTGGGGCGGATGGACGGGAAGAATTGATCGATGAAATCGAGGTGGGACCCGACGAAATGAACCGTTACGTCGAATTGAGGGAGACGGGTGGATGTTATTTCATCGAAATCGCGCAAAAAGCATTGAGCGGGCAAACCGTTCCCTACGCCCGCTCCAATAAAATCATCACTTCCTCCTCCGGGGCCCCGGTCGCCCCGGCGCAGGACGCGCCCCCCGGCGACACCCCGGCGGGGCTTTTGGAGTATTTTGCCGAAATGACCGAGTCCGAACCCCTTTTCCCCCCCAAGGGCATCTCCTCGGCGGAAAACCAGCAGCGAAAGAGAAGCCGGTATTTTTCCTCCCCCTTCGGCCGTTAACCCATCGGGTCCAGTCCTCTTCCTACGGTTCAGGCTGCGGGAGCGGTCCCGATGAACAGTCCCCCCGGAATACTTTCCATCGTCCTGCACTGCCACCTTCCCTTTGTGCGGCATCCGGAGCACGAGTACTTCCTTGAAGAAAACTGGTACTACGAAGCGCTTTTCGAGACTTACCTGCCCCTTCTTTCGGTCTTTGAACAATTGGAGGAAAAGGGCATCCCGTTCCGGATGACCTTGTCGGTTTCGCCCACCCTTCTTTCCATGTGCCAGGACCCCCTCCTGCAGAAAAGGTCCATCCGTTACGTCGACCACCTGGTCGCCCTGGCGGAAAGGGAGGAGAAGAGGGTTGAAAAGCACCCGGCCTTCCAGCCGGTGGTCCGGATGTACCTGGAAAAGCTGATGCATTACCGCGAAAAGCTGGCCGGGACCTACCGCGGCAACATGGCGGAAGGCTTGAGGAAGTTCCAGGACCTGGGCCGGTTGGAGCTCATGACCTGCGCCGCCACCCACGGTTATTTCCCCCTGCTGGGCGTAAGGGAGCCGGCCATTCGGTCCCAAATCGAAACGGCGATTCAAACCCACCGGTCCTTTTTCGGGAAGGACCCCGCCGGGTTCTGGCTTCCGGAATGCGGTTACCAGCCGGGGCAGGATGAAATATTGAAGGACTACGGCATCCGGTATTTTTTCGTGGACACCCACGGGCTCCTCCAGGCCACCCCCCGTCCCCGGTTCGGCACCTTCGCCCCCATCAAGTGCCGGTCGGGTCTGGCCGTTTTTGGCAGGGACATGGAAAGTTCGAAACAGGTTTGGAGTTCCAAGGAAGGCTATCCGGGGGACCCGGATTACCGGGAGTTTTACCGGGATATCGGCTTCGACCTTCCGGAAGCCGAACTGCACCCTTACCTCCAGCCCGAGGGTATCCGCCGCTTTACCGGACTCAAGTATTACCGGGTGACGGGCCCGGGTGAGCACAAGGAACCCTACGATCCCCAACGGGCCCGGCAAAAGGCCCTCCTTCACGCATTGGACTTCCTATCCAACCGTCGGCGCCAGGTCCAGCAGGTTTCCCAATGGATGGAGGGCAAGCCCCCCCTTATTTCCTGCCTGTACGACGCCGAACTCTTCGGCCATTGGTGGTACGAGGGACCGGACTTCCTTTATTACCTTTTTGAAAAAAACAACGAGGAGGCGGGGCTTTCCTTTACAACGCCATCCGAATACCTGGAGAACTATGGGGAGTCCCAGGTTTCCCAACCGGCCTTCTCGTCCTGGGGGCTGGGCGGTTACTCGGAATTTTGGCTCAATGAATCCACTGATTGGATTTATCCCCATTTAAGCCTGGCCTGCGATGAGATGGCGCAGGCGGCCCAGGAGCAGGACCGGGCTCGGGGGATCCCGGAACGGGCCATGAACCAGGCGGCGCGGGAGCTGCTTTTGGCCCAGGCCAGCGATTGGGCTTTCATGATTAAGACGGGCAACCATGCCGGCTACGCCGAGCGGCGCATCAAGACCCACTTGAGCCGGCTGCACCAGCTTTTGGACCAGGTCCGCCGGAACAGGGTGGATGAAAAATACCTGTGTGATTTGGAAGAAAAGGACAATCTTTTTCCCCATATCGACTTCCGGCTTTACCAGCCTCGCGAAAAGTAAGCCGCTATAAGGACTTCTCCACCCGAGGGACGGTTTTGAACAGGGCTCCGATGCGGGGGGCGGCTCCTAATCTTTTTGATTAATGGGGAATCCCCCAGTACAATATCGCCACTTTCAACCGGAGGGTTGCTTTGAAAACAGTGATCGGCGTGGATTTGGGCGGGACCAATATCGTTTCAGCGGTCGTGACGGAAAAGGGAAAAGTCATCGGCAAGGACAAACGGCCCACCCTGGCCCGGCTGGGGGCCGCCGGCGTCCTGAACCGGATTGCTGAAAGCATCCACGCGGCCAGCGCCCGGAGCGGCCTGGCTTGGACTTCCCACTTGGCGGTGGGAGTCGGCTCGCCGGGCCCTTTGAACCCGAAAAAGGGGATCGTGATCTACACCCCGAACCTCAATTGGCACAACGTGAGGAT
>JAICXI010000064.1 GCA_025980505.1 bacterium
ACGGGGTTGGAAAGACGCTGGGGGAGGCCGGAGGCGTTCGCCGCGGCCTGGTTCACGGCCGTCACGCAGGAGGAAGCCACCTGGGCGGCCAGGGTATAGGCGCCCGAGGCGCCGTAAAGGGTCCCCGGGAAGCTCCACATCACGAAGGGCGAGATTTGCGACGGAGCCGGGTTGGCTCCGGCATAAGTGAGGCCCGCGGGCAGGGTATCGACAATGGCGGGGTTGACCGCGCCGTTGGGCGTGTACAACTGCAGGTTGTCGTAGGCGCCGGTGCCGCCGTCCGCCTGCCATCCGACCTTGTAGTTGGCCGACAGGCTGAAGGAAGGAACGTCCACCACGGTCACGGCCCAACCCGCGGGCTGGGCTTGCCCCCGGGCCCAGACCCGGGCCGTCAAGGTCACGCCGGCGCCTCCCCCATTGGCCACGAAGACATTCAAGGTGTACCAGTTGCCGGCCTGGATGGGGGCGGACAAGCTGGCGTTATTGACCGTCGCCAGGGTGACCGCGGCGCCCCCGGTGAATTTCAACAGGTAGAGGTTGCCGGGATTGCCGCTGGCCGAAAGGCCCGCCACGTAGCCGTTGTTGTTGAGGGAGTCCCAGGCCAACACCATGGAGGAATCCGGGTTGGGCGAATTGGCGGGATCCAGGTAAAGGCTTCCCGCCAAGCTGTAATTGCCGCTCAAGAGCGTAACGGTCGGGTTGTTCCGGAGCAGGAAGGGGGAAAAACCGCCGCCGTTGGCGAAGATGGAATTGTCCAGGGCGTTGGCGTCGTAATTGACGGTCCAGGTGCCCAAGGCCGGGGACCCGGGCCCGGCTACGGCGTTGTAGGTCGTGCCGTCATAGCCCGTCACCACCGTGCTGCCGGACGAATCGTAATCGTAGGAGTCGAACAGGTTCAATGTCTCCCCGACCACGTTCCAATTGATCGTGTAGGTGACACTGTCCCCGGGATTGGCGGCCGGGATCGATTCGGCCTTGCCGATGCCCATCGCGGGCCCCAATACGGCGGTCACGGGGAGGCTGGTCATGGACCCCAAGGTGCCGGCGTCCAGGCTCACCGCTTGGGTGATCAAGGTCCCCCCGGGGGTGCCGCCGTTGACCTGCACCAGCATGTAAGC
Organism: bacterium; assembly: GCA_025980505.1. Classification (GTDB taxonomy): domain Bacteria; phylum Oederibacteriota; class Muellerivitia; order Muellerivitales; family Muellerivitaceae; genus JAICXI01. The sequence continues at coordinate 1,119 of JAICXI010000064.1, forward strand.
CGAGCCGGTTTGCTCGTAGGAAGAACCGGGAAGGAACCAGGAGACCGGGCTTCCTGCGGGAGCCCCGTTCCCCGCCCCGCCGGCGATGGAAGGCGGGCCCGTTTCCACCAGGGTGGTGTTGGCCGGCACGGTGGTGAAAAGGGTGACCCCATTGGACCCCGTCAGGCCATAGTTGTAATCCATGCGGAAAAGCAGCAGCCCGCCCGCCATGGCCGAGGGTGAAAACACGTTGTCCGAAACGCTGAAGTTGGCGGTGGCCGGAAAGGTGGGGGTGACCGTGGGCGTGGAAGTGGGGGTGGAAGTGGGGCTGTGGGTGGGCGTGGATGTCGGGCTGTTCGTCGGGGTGGGCGTGGCCGTGTAGGGCGTCACCGGGCAATAGGCGGCGTAAAGGACATCCTGCCATGAACTGTTGTAGGAAACGGAGGGCAGGGTGGTCGTGAAATTTCCCCACGTGGCGCCCAAAACGAACGCCTCGCCGTTCGTGGTGCCCGGCGTCTGCGTGGAAAACCCCATGCTGCCGTTGGTGGTGCCCATGAACATCAGCCAGTAGTTCCCCGGGTTCAGCACGGTGGGCGGCACCGGAATGGTGTTCCAGCCGTTGAAGGCCTGCTGGGCCGTGGACTGGGCCACTAGGGTGCTCACCGATCCCGCGTTGTCGTTGTAAATGGCGAAGCGGACTTGCGAGGAAGGGTCCACGCCGGGCAGATAGGCGGACAGGGCCGTGATGGTGGCGGCCTCGCTCAAGGTGTAGATGCTTCCACGGATCTGGGTGCCGGAGAGGCTGCGCGGGCTGTTGCCCACCGTGGTCAATCCAAAAGTGCCGAAGGCCGGCGCGCAGGGCGGCGTGGCCGTGGGGTTGGGCGTAAAGGTGTCTTGGGGCGTCCAGGTGGGCGTGGGAGTGGGGGCATAGTTGAACCGGAAACCCATGTCGGTGGTGGTGTTGGCGGTCCAGGTTCCTCCCGTGGAGTTTTCCATGAAAGAACCCGATCCGCCGAAGGTCAGGCTGGCCGGACCGGTGGTGGAGCTGGAATCCAACTCGTAATAATTGGCGGCGTCCGAGCCGCCCGCCGGGACGCTGAGCCAAACCCTTATCTGGTCGCCCGCCGGAATGGTGAAAGGGGAGGAGAGTCCCGCATCAACCCAGGTGGAAGCGCCCGTTGGAACCATAGCGGGGGTGATGAAGGGATTGCCGCTGAGAATTTGGGATGTGGTTAGGTCGTCCACCTCGTAGGCGAGGTTGACGGTGGGGTTCCCCACCTTCTTGATCCAAACCCCCAACTGGTTGGTGTAAACGTCGGTAGGAGAGATGAAATGCTCGGCGACAAGCTGACTGACCGAGCCGTCGTTGTAAACCTGGGGGTTCTGGTAGGTGTCATAAGGGTTGCCGAAGGTGGAACCGTCGGTAAAGCTGATGATGAAGGCGGGCGCCCCGCCGAGGGAGGTCCAAGCGGACCCGTCGTAGCCCAGGGCGTTCAACATTGGGTCGGAGGCTTGGCCCAAGGGAACGAAGGAAAACCCGGGAATGGAATAGCCCGGCGCGAAATTATCGGCTGAATCGATTGTCCCCGACCCGTAGGAAACGAGGATGTGGTAGATGTTCCCCGACGTCATAATTCCCGGCGACATCCCGATGGGGAAGTTTCCGGTGAAATAACTACCCGTGAAGGCATTGGTGGCCCCGGCCGCGATCTGGACGCCGGGCAGGTGGTTGGCGCTTCCGTCGTCGTTGTTGACGCTGATGACATAGTTGGGACTGGCACCCGTCAAATAGCCCGAAAGCTGGACGGTGGACAAAGTGCGGCTGGGGGCGGGCATGGTGAACCGGGCCGAGTACTCGTAGGTGCCGACGGAAACAGGATAGGATCCGGGTGATCCCCAGACGCTCTGGTTGCCGAAATAGGTTTGGGCTTGAACGGGAAAGGCCGGCAGGACGACGAAGACAATGAGTAAAAACGATTGAAGCCGGAGACGATGAATCCAATTCGTTTTGAGATTCAAACGCAAGGTCATGGCCTAGAGATGGGATTGGGCTGGTATTTCGGGAAAAGTTTAACGCTTTAATGATAAACCGTCAAACCTAGGTTGGTTGCGGTCAAAATCGGGGTTTGGAGACGTTCTTTTTGACTGATCCCTCCAACAAAAAAGGAGCGCGATTCCCACGCTCCCCTTTCAGCCTATCTTCTTATCCGGCCACTGCTGTCGGCCTAAAGCCGACGCTTAGTGCTGGTACCCGTCATACCGGGGCATCATGACGAACTTGCGCCAGTCCCCGCCGTGGGCGTGCACCGCGTACATTTCCTTGGCGTTGAACTTTTCTTTGGGGCACAGGTACACCAGGGCCTGGACCTTTTCACCCGAGGGCGTCAGGGTCACCTCGCGGATTTCCCTTATAAGACGGCTGTTTTGGGGGGAATCGGACCGGAAACCTTCCTGGGCGTCGATGATCCGCATGACTTCCCCCATATCCTCAAAAGTCATGACTTCGCCGAACACTTTCCCCGCCGGTTCTTCTTCCACCACGAGGGGCAGGCCCGTGGGCAGTTGGTAGAGTTTGCCCGGCATTTCGGCCCTGGACCAGGTCCTTACATAGGAAGCGATTTGAAGGTGCTTGACCGCGTCTTTCAAGAAAACGTCGTACACGAAGACATAGGGAGTCGGATAGTCAGCCATTTTCAGCCTCCGAAAGGAAGTGGACGAGGGGGGTATGGTACTAAAAAGGCCTTTAAAAAGAAACCATTCAAGGGGGGCTTTTAGCGGTGGCGGCCAACCGTCCGTCCCGGAGCCGGCAGCTGGTGGCCGATGGCTAGTCCCTGACTTTCTTGGAGACGGCCCTGGCCCCCCGCTCGCCCGTGCGGATGCGGATGGCGTCCTTGACCTCGGAAATGAAGATCTTGCCGTCCCCCGGTTCCCCGGTGCGGGCCCCCAAGAGGATGGCCTTCAGCACCTTGGCCTTGTCCTTGTTTTCCACCACGATTTCCATCTTGGTTTTGGGCAGGAAATTCACCCTCAAGCCCTCGGGCCAGTCCGAATGAAGGCCCTTTTGCCGGCCGTGACCTTCCATGTCGGTCACCGTCATGCCGGGATAACCGATCTTGCGCAGCCGCAGTTGCACCGGCTCAAGCCTTTCAGGCCGGATGATCGCCTCGATTTTGAACATGGCGCACCTCCCAAAACCAGCTGGTGGCGGTTAGCGGTTGGCTGTCAGCAAAACCCTCGAACAACTGTAGCCACCAGCGGCAAGCGGTCGGCTGTCGGCAAACGCCTCGAACAACTGTAATCATCGGCGATTAGCGGTCGGCCGTCAGCCATGGGTCAAAACAACCACCTTGCTGACCGCTGCCGGCTGATAGCCGATGGCCGCCTCTCAAAAACAACAAAGGGGCTAACCTTGGCCGGGTCAGCCCCCCTTGTTGCCCAGCAGGAGAGAGAGAAAAGGAACGCCTTGCTTTACACCGCATCCCCTCCCGCTGTTTTTTGGGGAGACCACCCCCGCGCCCGGCCGGGGCCGGGCACTGGAGGATTCCCCGAAACTCGACAGCTTAGAAGCTGAACACCATGCTGGCCGTACCGGTGACCTGGCTGGTGGCCAAGCCGTTGGCATAAACGTTGACGGCGGTCCCGCCGAGCAGGTTGGTGTCGTAACGGCCTTCCAAACGGGCCAGCACATTGGGGGTCAACTGGTTCTGGAGCGTGAGAGTGGCTTCCTGGTAAGTGGCGGCCGTGCTGCTGGACGAGCCGTCGCTCAAGAGCAGGTCCGTCCCGTTGTTCATGACGTCTTCCAACCGCAGGGCCAGGCCCCAGCCCTGGTCCATGGCCAGCTTGCCGTACAAGGCCGCGCCGTAGTAGGACAGGGAGTCGCCCGCCGCCGGGGTTTGCAGGCCCAACTGGGTGTCCAGGGCGAAGGACAGCTTGTCCGTGGCGGTCAAGGTAAAGATGGCTTCCGACACCAGGGTCGGCAGGTCGGGCGACCCGTAAGGATCGGGCCCATAGACGCCGTTCAACACGATGCCCAGGCTCGAACCGGCGGGGTTGATCTTGACCTGGAGGCCGAAGGTCTTCTCACCGTTGACGAAGGCGCCGTTGGCATAGGAGTTGTTCCAGCCGTTGACCACGTAACCCGTGATCCCGAACTGGCTGCTGGGGGCCACTCCCACGCTGAAACCCATGTGGTACAGGGGAATGCCGAAGAAAAGGACCGACCGGCTGTAGTTCCAGTTGGCGTTGCTTTGGATCACCTCGTTCCCCATCCAAGTCACGAACTTCCCGAAAGTGAACGTCCAATCGGCCTTGGTGAGGGTCAGGTAGGCTTGCGTCAAATCCAGGTCGCCGATCCCTCCCGTGGGATTGGCGAACAAAAGGCTGGTGGCGGTTTGGCCGTACATCAAGTCCACGACCGCCGTGGCTTCACCGGCGGTGACCTTGGTGCTCAGTTCCGCCAAGCCCAGAACGTAATCGCTGTCGGGCGAATTAAAGGCGTAAAGCGCCCCGTTGCCGATTCCGTTGACGTGATTGGCATCGTTGGTGAAGTTGAACGAATAATAGGCATCCACCAACCCGGTCACCGAAACCGTCGGGGCCGCCGGCGTCGCGGCCGGGGTGGCCGTATCCGCCAAAGCCGGCGAAACCACTCCGGCCAAGGCGATGGAAGCCATCAGGCTGAACATCTTGATCGTCTTTTTCATCTCATCCTCCTTAAGAATTTTAGACCTTCAAGGACAGGCGGTTTCTTGAGGGGCCAACCACCTTGCCGCAACCGGCGCCAACTTGTGGCAGGGGGTAAAGCAAGGCTTGTGCCATAAAGGGAAAGGAACGGGGGGAAAAGAGCCTGTAAAAAGACGTGGTTTTAAAGGACTTATGGTTTCAATATCGTTATTAAAGACATTATTTGAGGCCTAGTACGTTTTTGTAACATTCTTTAAGATTGCCCCCCTTTCCTTCAATGCCACCGGGACTCCGTACGGGGACCCTAACCCCCCCATCTCCGAAGCCGAAGGACCCTCCGGATATTTCGGGAAAGGGTCGGCCCGCGATTTTTAACCCGGGGCCCCAAAAAGCTTTACGTGGGCCCGTGGAATTTTTCCCGGCGGCCAATGCGCCCCTTAAAATTCCGCCAAAGGTCACTCCCCTTTTTTACAGATCGTCCTTTTGCATAAAGGAGAGGGCTTCCAAGCCCTTCATCCCCGAAAGCAAGTCCGTGGGCCGGGCGGATCAACCCTGAAAGTCCATCCAAACCGATTCAATCCCGGGATGAACCTCCAAGCCGCGGAACAAGCAGCCCGGCAGGCGGCGCAAATCAAGGCGGAAGAAACGGCCAAGGCGCGCGCAGCCGAGGAAACCCTGAAGCTTCGAAAGCAGGCCGAAAGGGTCCAGGAAAAGAAAAAGGAGGAGGGGCGGGACAAGGACTTTCCGAAGGGCGGCCGCAACACCCGGTAGGAGCCGGACGGCTCGGTTTAAGCCCAAGGCGGCGGGGAAAACCCGGACCCCGGCCTTCCGCATTGACTTGAGGGCTTAAACCGCCGCCGGCATCGCGGCGTGGAATAGGGGGCCGAAGTGAATCACCACGTAAACCGCCCCCACAACCGCCAAAACAACAAAGGGGATCAGCAACATCAGCAGGAGGGCCAGTGCCCGTAAAATGGAAAACCGGTGGGCTTCGGCCAAATTCGGGACCAGCCAGACGACGGCCCATAGGTTGAGAAGAAAGGACAGGGCCTCCAGGAGGATCTGCCACCCCTGGCGGGGCAGGGTCAAGAGGGCCAGGGTGTTGATCTCCCCCGAGATCATCTTGAGCCAGACGGGAATGCCGCCAAGCTGCAAAAGAAAAGTTCCCACCAGGGCCGGAGGGTAGCACCAGGCATAAGCGGTTTGCACGTCTTTCCAACTCCCCTTGCCTCCCAGCAGTTTCCCCGCCCAATACCAAAATCCCGTAAAGAGGAAGAAAACCGCCACGTCAAAGGCGATGGAGAGAAGGATGCCGATGGAAAGCAGCAGCGAGAGGTCCTCGCGGCCCGCGAAAAAAGCGTAATACTGCGGCAGGAATGCCTGCAGGAGGGCGTAAAGCACGATCAAGGTCCACACGTGGTAACCGGGCTGGGTGGCCAGGATATCGCGCATCACTCCCCGCGGGTCCATCCAGACCCGGAAAAACCGGCGGATAAAAGAAGAATAAGGATCGGGCACGGGAGGCCTCCAAGGGGTTTCCATCAGCGGAACTCCATCGCATTCTCCCCGGAAGGCCGTTCCGGGCAAGCAAATAATAGGGCCGTCCGCCTTCACAAAAAACGTCCGACCAGCCGGGTTTCCAAGGAGCCTAAAACTTTTAGTTTTCCAATAAATCCCAAACCGATATGATGGGACAAAGGAAAGAGGATTTGCCCGTGAACCGACGACATCCCTGGTTGCCGACGCTATGGGTCCTGCCGGCCTTCTTTTGGACCGCGTCTTTCGCCCTGGCCGAAGAGACTATTTTCCTGGATATGGATGAACCCGCGGCCACGGCCACACCCTTGCCCGCTGCGCTTCCCGCGAAGACACCCACTCCCGTTCCTCTTTCCCCGCCGCCCAAGACCCCCGCGCCCAAGGCCGCACCCACACCCCTTCCCACGGCCGGGCCGGAAAAGGCCCCCCTGGACGTGAGCCAG
>JAICXI010000128.1 GCA_025980505.1 bacterium
ACCCAGGTGGAAACGGGGTCGGCCATCACCTGGAAATACCCCAGCTGCATCCTCCAGGGGGACAATTCGGTGGGGGAGTTTTATTCGGTGGCCGTGACCAACCATTTCCAGCAGGCCGACACGGGCACCAAGATGATCCACATCGGTAAAAACACCAAAAGCACCATCCTCTCCAAGGGCATTTCGGCGGGCCGGGGCCAGAACACCTACCGGGGGATGGTGCGAATCCAGCCCGCGGCCGAAAACGCCCGCAACTATACCCAATGCGACTCGCTCTTGATGGGGGACCGGTGCGGGGCCCATACGATGCCCTACATCGAGGTCAAAAACAACAGCGCCAAGGTGGGCCACGAGGCGTCCACTTCCAAGATCAACGAAGACCAGATCTTTTACTGCCGCCAGAGGGGTTTGTCCTCCGAGGATGCGGTGAACCTCATCGTGAACGGTTTCTGCAAGGACGTGTTCCGCAAACTGCCCATGGAATTCGCGGTGGAAGCGCAGAAACTTTTAAGCGTCAGTTTGGAAGGATCGGTAGGATAATTGAAATTTTGAATCGTGGAAAAGTTTTCGATCGAATATCCGAAGCTTGCCTTGGCTCAAAACGAAGAACTTAAAATTGGACCGGAGAACAAAATGTTAGTTATTAAAGGCCTTAAGGTGAGGGTTGAGGAAAAACAGATTTTAAACGGCATCGACCTGACGGTGGGGAAGGGGGAAGTGCACGCCATCATGGGGCCCAACGGTTCGGGAAAAAGCACCCTGGCCCACGTGCTGGCGGGCCGGGAAGGCTATGAAGTGACGGATGGCGAGGTCCTTTTCGAGGGCCGGGACCTGCTTTCCCTGGCGCCGGAAGAACGGGCCCGGGCCGGGGTTTTCCTCGCGTTCCAGTACCCGGTCGAGATCCCCGGAGTCAACAACACTTATTTCCTCAAGGCGGCCCTGAACGCGCTCCGCAAGGCCCGGGGGCAGGAGGAACTGGACGCCATGGATTTCCTGGAACTGGTCAAGGCCAAGTTGCAGCCCCTTAAAATGGACGAATCCATGCTCCAGCGTTCGGTGAACGAGGGGTTCTCCGGCGGCGAAAAAAAGAAAAACGAAGTGCTGCAAATGGCGGTACTGGAACCCCGATTGGCCATCCTGGATGAGACGGACTCGGGCCTGGACATCGACGCCTTGAAGGTCGTGGCCGACGGCGTGAACGCGTTGCGCGACAAGGACCGCTCCTTCCTCCTGGTGACCCACTACCAGCGGTTGCTGGATTACATCGTGCCGGACAAGGTGCACGTGCTGGCCCGGGGACGCATCGTGAAATCGGGCGGCAAGGAACTGGCCAAGGAACTGGAGAAAATGGGCTACGGCTGGACCGACGGGGCCGGAAAAAAGGAAGTGACCGCTCCATGAACGCCCTGGAAGCCAAAAACACCTATTTCTCCCAATTCAGCGATTGGGAAAAGACCGCCCTGACCAAGGACCCCTTTTGGATCAGGGAGACAAGGGAAAAAGCCCTGGCTTATTTCCAGGAGACGGGGTTTCCGACCTCCCGGGACGAAACCTGGAAATACACCAATTTGGACCCGCTCTTTCAAATTCCCTTCGCCTTGAACGGCGACCGGATTTCCAAGGAAGCGGTCCTGCCGGAGTTGAATTCCCTCGGGTTTGAAACGGCGAAAGCCAACGTGATGGTTTTCGTGAACGGCCATTTTTCCAAGGCCCTTTCCGGAGTTTCCGAGCCGTCGCCGAAGGTGAAAATCCGCAGTTTGATTGAGAGCCTTTCCGACGGGCCCCTGAAGAAACATTTCAGCCACATCCTGCCTTTTGAAAACAGGCCTTTCGTGGCCCTCAATTACGCCTATTTCACCGACGGCTTGTTCCTGCACGTCCCCGCCGGCGAACGGCTCGAAAAGCCGTTGCACGTGGTTTATGTTTCCACCAATTCGGGACAGCCCACCCAGTCCCACGTTCGCAACTTGCTGTTGATGGAAGAAGACGCGCGGGCCTCCGTCATCGAACATTATTGGGGCAATAACCTGAAGCCTTATTTCACCAACACCGTCACCAAGGTATCCCTGGACAAGGGCGCGGTACTGGACCACGCCAAGATCCAGCAGGAAAGCCCGCTTTCCTTCCACATTGGCACGCTGGCGGCGCGGCAAAACGAGGGCAGCCGCCTGGTTTCCCGCGTTTTTTCCATCGGCGGGGCGCTGGGCCGAAGTGAAGTGGAAACCGTCCTGGTGGAAAGAAAAGCCGAATGCGTCCTGGACGGGCTTTACCTTGCCCGCGGCCACCAGCAGCTCGACCACCGAACCTTCATCGACCACCTGTCGCCTTCCTGCGTCAGTGAGGAAACCTACAAGGGCGTGGCGGACGGGGAATCCGTCGGCATCTTCGACGGCCGCATCCTGGTGCGGGAGAACGCCCAGAAAACCGACGCCCGCCAGTCCAACAAAAACCTGGAACTATCGAACAAGGCCAGGATTTATTCCAAGCCCCAACTCCAGATTTACGCCAATGACGTGAAATGCACCCATGGTTCGGCTACGGGACAGTTGGACGAGGAAGCGCTCTTTTACCTCCAGTCCCGCGGCCTCGGGCGGGAGGAGGCCAAGCGCACCCTGGTTTATGCCTTCGCGGGTGAAATGGTGGAAAGGGTGGCGGACGGGTACCTGAAGGCCCCCCTTCAAACGATGGTTAAAAAATGGATGGAAGAAAAAATGGGCGGAAAGCCATGAAAACAAAGAATGCGCAGCCGGCGGCAAAAAGGTCCCTTGGCCGGAAAAAAAAGGATATCGAAACCACCCCGGGCCTGTTGAGACTATCCCCTGAAAAGGCGGCGTTCGACGTCGGGAAAATCCGCAAGGATTTTCCCATCCTTTCCCAAAAAGTGCACGGCAAGCCCCTGGTTTACCTGGACAACGCCGCCACCACCCAAAAGCCCGTCGCGGTGCTCCAAGCCTTGGACCGGTATTACCGGGAAACCAATTCCAACATCCACCGGGGGCTCCACCTCTTGAGCGAAAAGGCAACGGAGGCCTACGAGGGGTCCCGTTTGAAGGTCCAAAAATTCCTGAACGCGGCCGATCCGAGGGAAATCCTCTTTACCCGCGGCGCCACCGAGGGGGTCAATCTGGTGGCCCAGGCCTGGGGCCGCCAAAACGTCAAGGCCGGCGACGAGGTCTTGGTGACCCATATGGAACACCACTCCAACATCGTGCCTTGGCAGATGCTTTGCGAGGAAAAGGGGGCCACCTTGAAGGTGGTGCCCATCAACGACGCCGGCGAACTGCTGTTAGACGAACTTCAAAGGCTCCTGTCCTCCCGGACCCGGATTTTGGCCGTGACCCAGGTTTCCAACGCCTTGGGGACGGTTAATCCTATCGCCGAGATCATCAAAATGGCCCACGCAAAAGGCGCGAAAGTCCTGGTGGACGGGGCCCAAGCCGTGCCCCACCTGGCCGTGGATGTCCAACAGATGGACTGCGATTTTTACGTCTTTTCCGGCCATAAGATCTACGGGCCCACGGGCATCGGGGTGCTTTACGGAAAATACCGGCTGCTGGAGGAAATGCCGCCCTACCAGGGCGGCGGCGACATGATCGCATCGGTGACCTTTGAAAAGACCCTTTATAAAAAACCGCCGCATAAATTCGAGGCGGGAACGCCCCACATCGCGGGCGTCATCGGGCTGGGGGCGGCATTGGATTATGTCTCCGAATGCGGCTTGGGCGCCATCGCGGCCCACGAGCAGGACCTGCTGGCCTACGGGACCCGCAAACTTTTGGGGATCCCCGGGCTCAACCTGGTCGGCACGTCCGTCCATAAGGCCGGGGTGCTTTCCTTCACTTTGGGCGAAATCCATCCCCACGACATCGGCACCATCCTGGACCGCCAGGGGGTGGCCATCCGGGCCGGGCACCATTGCGCCCAACCGGTGATGGAACGGTTCCGGATACCCGCCACGGCCCGCGCTTCGCTGGGGCTTTATAACACCCGGGACGAAATCGATGTCCTGGCCAAGGCCATCCGGAAGGTTTTGGAGGTGTTCGGATGAGGGCATTGGGTTCACCGTCCCCGGTGCTGGGCTTTTTCAAGCCGAAGTCTCCGGTCCTTTCCCCGCGCCTTCGCTTCCGCGCGTTGGACTTAGCGGAGGTGTTTTGATGTCCGAATTCAGCGACCTTTACCAGGACCTGATCCTGGACCACCAGAAGAACCCCCGGAACTTCGGGGACCTCCCCGGCGCCAACCACCACGCGGACGGGTTCAACCCCCTTTGCGGCGATAAGATTTCCCTGGACCTGAAGCTAAGCGCCCAGGGGTTGATCGAGGACGTCAAGTTCAAGGGCTCGGGTTGCGCCATTTCAAAGGCCTCGGCTTCCCTGATGACGGTGGCCTTGAAGGGCAAAAGGACCGAGGACGCGGAAAAAATGTTCCACCAATTCCATGACATGGTCATGGGCAAGGAAGGGGTTCCCGCCGCCGAACTGGGAAAACTCAAAGTGTTCGAGGGCGTGCGGGATTATCCGGCCCGCGTCAAGTGCGCCAGCCTGGCCTGGCATACCCTGGAAGCGGCCCTCCACGACCACAAGGACGTGGTATCCACCGACGACGGAGTCCAACCATGAGCTACGAACTGGTCACCGTTACACGGGATTGCAAGGCCATCACCATCCCTTACGGCACGGAAACACTGCTCTTTAAGGACGAGAAGGGTTACATCACCCAGACGTTGGGCGGCAGCTTCACGGTCCAAAGGGACAACGGCCAGTTGGTGCGCATCGACGGCCGGGACGCCGACGCGCTGGGTAAGGAAGTGCCCAAGGAATCCGGGGTTTTCAAGATCGAATACGGGGACGAGGCGCCCCGGGACGACAAGGATGTCGAGAAGGACGTCTGGGAACAGTTGAAGACCTGCTACGACCCGGAAATTCCCGTGAACATCGTGGAATTGGGGCTTATCTACAGCTGCCAAATTACGGCCCACCCCAAAGGCGGCAAAAAGGTGGACATCGTCATGACCTTGACGGCGCCCGGCTGCGGCATGTCAACCGTCCTTAAAACCGAGATTGAGCAAAAGTTAAGCCGGATTCCCGGGGTCAAGGAAGCCTATGTGGACGTCACTTTTGACCCTCCCTGGAACCAATCCCTCATGACCGAAGCCGCCCGGCTTCAGTTGGGGATGATGTAAGGTCCCCCGTCCGCCTCCTCCAGGCCCCCTTTGAGGCCGGGTGGAGGGAAAAGAAGGCGAATCCGCCGGCTTTTCACGCGACTTCTTTTTCCCAAGGCCCCAACGCGGGGTTAAAATCAATCCATCTGGGACTATCCACGATGGCGGAGGTAGGTATGCCGGAAGCCAATATATCCATGGAGAGAAGGGAAACCCCCCGCATCTCCATCAAGATTCCCGTTAAATACCGGTTGGAGGACGACAAGGAAGTTCTCAAGACCATCAAGGAATGGCGCCAATCGGAAAAAAACGCCTATACCTTGGACGTGAGCCTGGGCGGCATGAGTATCGTCGTGGATCAGCCCTTATCCAGGGGCGATATCCTGTGTTTTGAGATTTACCTGTTGGACCCGAAAAATGTCGTGACGGTTTACGCCGAGGTGAAATGGACCCAGGAAAAGGAAGCGGGCCTCCGCTTCCTGATGATGCGGGATAATGATATGGAGGCCTTGAGGGCCTTCCTGGGAAAACCGTCGCCGGGTTAAGGCGTGGAGGCTCCACCGCCCTTTTTTAAAAAATGAGCCCGCCGTTTCGAACCTGAAATTCTCACGGAAGTCCCGAAAAGCGTTTACCCTGGTTTTTAAAGAGCCTTTCACCGCTTTCATCCCCCCGGCGATTCCCGCCCTTCTGGCAAACCTTCCAACGGCGTCGTAAGCTTTAAACGAAGCAAGAAATCAGGAAAAGGAGGCTGCCATGGCGCCTTTATTCTTATTTCTCTTGATTGGAATCGGCCTTGGAATAGGGACGGGGCTTGTCCGGCATGAGGACTGGATCGGGACGATCGCGGACTTGGAGATGGCCTCATTGG
>JAICXI010000009.1 GCA_025980505.1 bacterium
AAGATTGGTCTGGTCCGCGATATGGGTGATGACGTCCACCACCTTTCCGATGGCCTTGGAACGGGTTCCCAATTCCGTCACTTCCCGCGCCGACCCTTGGACGACTTCGTGGATGGCGTTCATCTGCAGTGTTGTTTTTTGGACCGCCTGGCTTCCCGCCGAGGAGGCGTTCTTGGACCGGGCCACCACCTTCTCCGAATTGCTGGATAACTCGGCCGAAACTTGGATGTTCCCGGCCATTTTATCGATGATGTTGAAAGCCTCCTGGACCTTCATGGCTTGTTCTTCCGCTCCCTTGGATATGTTTTGGATGGTGGAGGAAACCTCTTCGGTGGCGCCGTGCATCTGTTGGATGGTTTGCGTCAACTGCTGGGCAAGGTGGAGCGTTTCCTCCGAACTGTTCTTCAACTGCTCCACCGAGGCCCGGAGGGATTCCAACATGAAATTAAAATGCTGGGCCAAGGCTTGGAAATGTCCGCTATAGCGTCCTTGGATGGAAACGTTCAAGTCACCCTGCGAGGCTTTTTCCATGGCTTCCAGGAATTCTTCCAAGGGCTTCAATAGGATTTTCTGGACCAGGAGCAAAATGAGCCCGGCCACAAAAATGCCAGCAAAAACACAAATGGCGTAAAACACAACCAAGCTGTTTTGCTTGAAATAAGCCAGAAGCGGGAAAAGAAGCCCGATGCCGACGCCTAAAAAGGTGATGATTCCGTACAAAAGGACTTCGGAGCTCTTGATCGCCTTGCGGGAATGCTTCACAAGAAGCTCCCTTGCAAGCCCGCGGGGGGGGTGATGCCCAAATGCTGGTAAGCCAACAGCGTGGCCTTCCGGCCGCCGGGGGTGCGCTGTAAAAACCCGATCTGAACCAGGAAAGGTTCGTAGACGTCCTCGACCGTCTCGGATTCCTCCCCCACCGCCATGGCCAGGGTTTCAATGCCCACCGGTCCTCCGGAAAACTTTTCGACAATGCAAGAGAGGATGCGCCGGTCCATCCCATCCAAGCCCAAGGGGTCCACCTGCAAAAGCTTCAAGGCCGAATCCGCCACTTCCCGGTCAATCGCGCCTTTTCGTTTAACTTCGGCAAAATCCCGGACGCGCTTTAAAAGCCGGTTGGCCAGGCGCGGGGTGCCCCGCGAGCGACGGGCGATCTCGGCGGCCCCGTCGTCGGAAATCCCGACCTTCAGGACCTGGGCCGAACGTTTAAGGATATCGGTCAATTCCTCCGTTTGGTAGAACTCCAGCCGGAATGAAAGCCCGAAACGGTCCCGCAAGGGGGCGCTCACCTTTCCGGCGCGGGTGGTCGCTCCCACCAGGGTAAAGGGCGGCAAATTAAGCCGGATAGCCCGGGCCGTCGGGCCCTTTCCGATCATGATATCCAGTTCGAAATCCTCCATTGCGGGATAAAGCACTTCCTCGACCACGTGGGGGAGGCGGTGGATTTCATCGATGAATAAAAGGTCGTGGGGCTGGAGGTTGGTTAAAAGTGCGGCCAAATCGCCCGCCCTTTCAATGACGGGCCCCGAAGTGGTTTTCAGGTTCACGCCCATTTCCTTGGCGATAATGGCCGCCAAGGTGGTCTTGCCAAGCCCCGGGGGGCCGGAAAGGAGAAGATGCTCCAGGGCTTCCTTGCGCTTTTGCGCGGCCGCCAAGGTGATAAAAAGGGATTCTTTCAGGGCCGTCTGTCCGACGTATTCGGATAAATGCTGGGGTCTCAAGGACGGCTCTTCGTCGTCCCCCGCCTTTTGAGGATCCATGACGCGCAGTTCGTCAGGGGAGTTGGGGAGGGGTGGATCGGAAATCTCTGGTTTGGCGCGGGGCATGCCGGTTATTTTACAGGAAAACCGGCCAAAACAAGCGTGAAAGTGCAAAAGGGGGGAAATAGCGTCGCCCCGACCTTGCGGCTTTCATCTTCCCGCCTTCGCTTTCTTTTCAGGCGTCCCGGGTTTGGAAAGATAAACCGTCTCACACCGCGGCAGGGCTTCCAGAAACACCCTTCCCCACCGTTCGGTGGAAACCCTCGGATCCAATAGGGTGACGGTTCCAACATCCGAGGCCGTACGGATCAGGCGGCCGAACCCCTGCTTGAGGCGCAACACGGCTTCCGGGAGGCTTTCCACCTGGAAAGGTTCCAGCCCCCGTTCTTTTAAGCGGGCGTGCCGGGCCTCCACCAGGGGCCCTTCCGGGACTTGGAATGGCAGCTTGGTGATGATCAGGTTGGACAAGGCTTCCCCCGGAACGTCCACGCCTTCCCAAAAACTGTTGACCCCCAGGAGAACCGAATCCACATCTTCGCGGAAAACCTTCAAGAGGCGGGTCCGGTCCCAACCTTCCTCGCCTTGGCTTAAAAGCGTTATCCCCATCTCTTCCAAGTCCTTGCGGATGGCTTCCCCCACCTGCCGGAGCATCTTGAAACTCGTAAAAAGGACGAAGGCCTTCCCATGGGAGTGTTTCAAGGACGCCCGCGTGTAATCAATGACCGCCTGGAGATACAGGCCTTCCTCCCGGCGGGGATGGGGCATGCTTCGAGGCAGGAAAAGCGTGACTTGTTTTTCGTAATTGAAGGGGGAACCCACCAAAAGCGTCCGAACCCGGCTGGCTTCGTCCGGATCATCCAACCCTAAGGCGTGTTTGAAATAGCCGAAATCCCTCCCGACCGACAAGGTGGCACTGGTAAAGACAACCGACTTCACCGATGACAATAAGTGCTCCCGCAAGAGTTCGGAAGCGTCCAATGGAATGGCCTTTAAAACGGAGGCCTTGATTTCCCCGCGCCTCAGTGCCGCCCCATCCGGTTCCACCACGTAACAGGCTTCCTCGCCCCATCCCCGTTCCAAGATGTAAGAAAGGCGCTTCACCAGTGACCGGCATTCTTCCCGGGTACCGCGGGCCTCCATTTCCAGTTCTTCGGAAGGTGCTGATTTCTCCGCCGTTTCCAGGAGAGCTTCGATCCTTTGCAGCGGTCCCGCAAGTTTATCCACCGAAGGGACTTTCTCGGGCAAGGGATAGGCGCGGTTCAGCGCCGTGGCCGGCAAAGCCTCCAAACCAATTTCAGTGAAGAACCCCTCGGCTTGGGCCTTGAACTCCATGACGGCATCCCCCGCGCCCGCCGCGGGAAGAAGTGCAAAGAGTCCCTTGCGGCCGTTGGGCGACTTGTCGTCGGAATAAAGCAGCCGCTTCACCAAGCCCAAGCAATCGTTGAGGGAAAAGGAGGTGGCTAAATGCTCGGCCGCCAAAGCCGGCAAGTGGTGGGCTTCATCCACGATCAAAACCTCGTAGGGCGGCAACACGCCTTGTTCCTCCTCCATCTTCAAGGACAGGTCCGCCAAAAGCAGCGCATGGTTCACCAGGATCAATTGGGCCCCATAACCCTTTCGCCGGACCGAATGGTAAAAGCAGGTCTCAAAGGTCGGGCATTTGGAACCAAGGCAGTGATAGGGATCGCTTTTCACCTCGTTCCAGATATCCATCGGTATGGGAAAGCCGAGCGAGGCGAGGGTTCCCTCTTCGGAAAGGGCGGCCCATTCCTGAAGTTTCAACAGGTCCGCACTTCCCCCGCTGAAGTCCATCTGATGGTTGTTTTCCAAAGCCAGGTTCAACCGGCGGCGGGAAAGGTAATTGCCGCGGCCTTTTAAAAGTACCGCCGAAGCATGTCCCAAGCCCTCCTTTTCCAGCGCTTTCAAGACCACCGGCAGATCCTTCTGGTAAAGCTGTTCTTGGAGGGTCAAGGTATGGGTCGAAACCACCACGGGGCCCTTGTTTTGAAGGGCGTATTCCAGGGCCGGAATAAGATACGCGAAACTCTTTCCAACCCCCGTGCCGGCTTCCGCCATCAAAAAGCCGCCGGTTTCCAAGGTTTCACGAATGGCCTGAGCAAGCTCGTTTTGTTGGGGTCGGTTTTCCAGGTGGGCTTCCCGGACCACCGTTGAAAGCCGTTGGGCGATATCCACTGGATCTCCGATGCTTAAAAGGCTGTTGAAAAAATCCGTCTCCCGGACTTTCCTATGGACGAACGAGCCGCGAATGAAAAAATATTTTGAGCGGCTCGTTCCATCCCATGGCTGTCAAGGGGGTGCTTCAAAATACTTTCCGGCACCCGGTTAAACTAAAAGAGAGAAGGCTTTTCGCCTTCCCTCTTGAACCCGATTCATTCTAGTCGTTGTTTCGAAGTTAATCCAGGTCATTCCCCCCGGCGGCGCCTCTTCTCCCTGGCTTCATGGCGCAAGAATCTTTTCCTCAAATGCGGATGTCTGCGAATCCACGGCTTGCGGACATGTTGACGGATGTCCGCCAATCTCCGGAGGCGTTTTTTCAGGACCCCTTGGCGAAACGAGCGCCATCTCTCAAACCGTCGGATTTCAGACCGGGCCAAACGCCGGCGCATCCGGAGCCGACCGTCCTTGAAGGAAGAAAAATTCCCCGCGGTTACCCGATAGGTTCCGGCATCGTTGCCGACCTCCACTTCCCCTTCCTGCGTGGCGACCTGGGCGCCGGTGTCCTGGGCCGTCACTTCAAAAGCCGTCCCGCGGACCCCGCAAACCACTCCATTGGCTTCCACTTCAAAAGTGGATCGGCTGTCCTCCAGGTTTTTTTTCACATCCGCCAAAATCCGCCCCGCCAGGAGTTGCAAACGACTCCAGAAACCGCCGTCACCATTGGCCTCGATTCGCCCCACTTTCAAGTCGCATTGTTCGTTCAAATGCACCGATGTTTCGGATTGCAGCATGAGCGTCGTTTCGCTCTTTTCTCCGACCTTGATTTCATCCCCGCTTTCAAGGACCTGTCCCTCCTGGGCCGGTTCCCAGGCGCGTTCCCCGTCCTCCAGAACCTGCACATTGGAGCCCTGGATGTCTTCAATCACATATTCCACCGGTTCTTGGCCGGAGGCGGCCACGTCCGCTTGGGGGAATCCGCTTCGGGGCGATGCCCCCAACAGTAAAAGCCCGGCGAAAACCGCACCGCCTATTTTAAAACAATTTTTATCCACGCCTTACCTCCCCCGGTAGAAACTTGAAGATTCAAATCAGTCGGCAGAGCTAAACAACAAATAGCCCGGTTGCATCTTAATCTCAACCGGAAAAAGCGGGTTTAAACTTCGAACATTACCGGGGGTAGGGATGGCCCCGTAAGGTGGCGCCCGACCGGTAAAGTTGTTCCATCAGCAGGACCCGGGCCAATTCATGGGAATAAGTCATCGGGGATAGGCTCAGGCTTTTCATTCCGGTCCTGGAAATTTCAACGGGCGGCCCGTCCGAACCCCAGGCGAAAAAATAGATGTCCCGGGGGGACTGGGTGACCCAGCGGATGAATGAAGCCGAATCCATCCCCTGGCCTTGGGCGTCCAGGGAAACCAAAACCGCCTTGTCTTTCTTCGTTTGAACAAACCGCGCGATTTCCTTGCCGTCTTCCTCAAGTTCCCGCAAGGTCACCGGCCAAAGGCGCTTGAGCCTTGTATGGTAATCAGCGGCCAACTGTTGGAGTTTTTTTTCCTTAAAGCGGCCAATAAAAACACAATAAATCACGGAGTTCCACCTGCCCGTCAAAAGGTCTGGGCAAAGCCGCGGATCCTTCCCAACGGCCTTCTTTCACCGCCTCTTCCCCAAAAAACGGGCGTCGGTTTAGAGGGTTTGGAGGCGCTTCAATACTTGGTTTCTAATTTCTGGATAATCCCGAAACCAGCCCTCCGCGATGGAGGATAACTGTTTTACACCGGGCGCCTCCAGGCGGCAGGACAAAACCGATTCCGTCACCGACCGGCGCACGATGCCCCAACCCGAATCCCAAACGGCCCGGACACCGTCCACGGTGAAAATTTTGGCGCCCATTTCCAGGGCCCGTTTTTTCAAGTTCTCATAGAGCTCGGGAGTCGCTTCCACCGGCATCTCCATCTTGACATCGTAGGTGGACACCCGTTTGGGGAACACCGCGGCCATTTGGGAAAGCGTTTCCCGGCTCTTTTTAAGCAGTTCCAACATTTTGAGACATGCATAGAGGGCGTCCCCCGGGAAAGGGCCGGGGAGGAAGAAATGGCCGCTCGCCTCTCCGCCCAGCAACGCTTTTTCCCTTTCCATCCGGTTAAAAATAAAAGTATGGCCTGATTTCTCGAGGAAAGCGACCCCACCCGCTTTTTGGACGGCCGTTTCAACCGCATTGGAACATTTCACGTCGTAAACCACGCCCAGGTTTTTGTGTTTGACGCCCAACTCTCCCGCAAAGAGGGACAAGATAATGTCGTTCGGGACTTCGTTTCCCTTTTCATCGACAAAACTGATCCGGTCGCCGTCCCCGTCAAAAGTCACGCCCAATTGGGCCCTTTCCTTTTTCACCCTTTCCCCCAAAATCCGCAAGGCCTCGGGATCGGAGCTATCGGCCCCCCGGCCGGGGAAACGGCCGTCGGGTTCCTTGTTAAGAAATTCCACCCGGCAATTCAATGCGTTTAAAACCATGGGAACCGTCAAGGCGGACGAACCATTGCCCACATCCGCCACCAATTTGAATTCCTGGAAGTTCCGGGCCGTCGTATTCACCAAAGCGTTCCGGTAATCGGCGTAAAAATCCTTCTTTTCCACGATGCCCGCGCCCTTCCGGTGGATTTGATTGATCAGTACTTGGTAAAGGCGTTCGATCCATTGAAGGGAGGCTGGCGTTCCCTGGATGAAAAACTTGAAGCCGTTATCATCAGGTGGATTATGGGAAGCCGTGATCATGATGCCCAGGGCGGCCCCGCTGAATCGCGTGGCATAAGCCAACAAGGGGGTGGAAACGACGCCCGCATCCACTATTTTCAAGCCGGTCTTTTTCAGCCCTTGGATCAGGGAACGATTGAGGCTCTCGCTGGAGTTTCGAATATCATGGCCCACAACCACCTTGATATTACGGTGGGATTCCTCTTTCAGGAGGGTTCCGGCGGCCAACCCCACTTGTTCGGCCTGGACGGTCCCCAATGGCTTAGGGTAACGGCCCCGGATATCGCAGGCTTTTAAAATCCCAGCGGGTATGGGAGCCATGGCGGCTTTTTCCAAAGGACAACCTCAAATAAAAATGGGAACCCGGGGGTTCCCATCAAGTGGATAATGACAACCTTTCCCGGCCGTCGAACCGGCGTTCCACGGCGGGTTTTGTCGAAACACTTTATCGGTTTGTCCGCATTCCAAAAAAATCCGATCGGCAAAGGCAAGATAAATGGTGCCGAGGGGCAGAATCGAACTGCCGACACGCGGATTTTCAGTCCGCTGCTCTACCAACTGAGCTACCTCGGCGACCGTAAACGGCCCGAAAAATCCCCCCAACAATCCAGGAAGATGGCTTCAGCAGGGGATGAAGATTAACAGGGCCAACGGAACTTGTCAATTGATAGATGGGAGGCGCCCGGGGAAGGTTTTTTGGGATCCGCGGTTAAAAAATGCGAAGTTGATTAAATTTGAAGTTCAACGCGAAAAAGAAGGTGTCTTGAAGGGTCGAAGTAAAATCCGCCGGGTTATAAGCGATGTCAATGGAAAAATCATCCCCTTCAAGCCGTCGAGTGAGGGTACATCCCAAGCTGTAATTTTGGAAAGCGTTCGGGACCCCGGGCAGGGCTTGCCCATTGAGCGTTCCGCCATAGGGGCTCCCGAGATTTTCAATTTTGTACCCGGCGCGGACGGCAAAAAGTTGGGGGAAAAGCCAAAACTCCGCCCCTATCCCCATTTTAATATCCTGATCCGAGGGTTTGAAAATTTCCACTCCAAAATTCAAATCCTTGGTCCCGTCGATGACTTGGTGGTCCCCAATACCGAACCGCAGGAACATGGGAAGGGGCTCGGAGCCGGCGGCTTGGTCAAAGGTCATCCCCGTGCCCAGGTTCTGGACCGCCGCTCCGACCCGGATTCCGTAAGGCAACTTGTCAAGTTGCGCACCGATGTCAAAAGCCACGGCCGTCGCCGATAAGGAAGCGAGGTCGCTCTTCAAATATTTGATCGTGGCCCCCGCCCGGATGTTGTTGGAAAGTTTCGTGGCAAAGGAAAGGCTCCCCAAGAAATCATCCGCATTAACCGGCGGATTCCCGTTTTGGTTGTCAATAGTGGGGGAGTGGCGGTAAGTGGTGTTGAGGGCCAAGACGTTTCCCGAACCCCAAGCCGTTGCAAAAGTAAGGTACTCATACTGGATGTCGGCCAAACTGTCCAAATGGAGCACCACCAACTGGGAAGCCCGGATGGAGGCCAATCCCGCCGGATTATAATTCACTGAATAGGCGTCGTCCCCCAGGGCCGTATAAACCCCGCCCATGGCCGCGGGCCGGGCGCCTTGATTGATCTTCAAAATATCGGCCGTGGTCGTACCCACCGTTCCGGCCTGCGCCCCATGTCCGAGAAGAAGCACGCAAAGGAAAGCCGCCAGGCCGCTCAGTTTTTTAAAACTTTGAATGAAGGGCATCGGTTTTAAACACCTCGCAAAGACTATACTAAAATTTCGTGGTCAAGGAAATACGGTGCGAGCTTCCAAAAACATCCGCCGGAGCATAGGCATAATCGAGGAAAAGAACCGCCCCCCCGAAATCAATACCGTATCCAGCCCCCAAGGTAAGCCCCACCCCGTTTAACGAAGTATCAAGGAATTCATATCCACCCCGTAGGGTGACCCGGCTTCCAACCCATTTAAAGTCATATTCACAGCCTACCTTTACGCCAACCGGGTCTTCAATCGGCTGAAGAGGAAAGGCAACTTCCGCGGTCAAGGCGCCATCGTCTTGTCCGGTGAACAATTCATAGCGGCGGTAAGAAATACCCGTATTGAGCGTAAAAGGAAGATTGAATCCCGATTCCTGGGCCCCCATATTTTTCAGGGAAAGGCCCAGCCTCATTCCGTCAAGAGGAGGCAGGATGACGATGCCGGCGTCCACGTCAAACAAGGAACTGGCCACCGTATCCACCTGTTGTTGGATGTAATTCACAACGGCGCCGAAGTGCACATAACGCCCCAAAGCCCTGGCATAGGCCAAGGAAAAAACCTGGTCCCCGCTGGCAAAAGTTGCATTGCCGTTGACCGTGACTCCCAAATCGTTGGTTCTCGGAAGGCTTCCGGGCTGTAACAGGCTGGCGCTCAACGCCACGGTCCCCCCGATATCCGGCATGGACTCACCCAACGGGTAAGCAAAGGCGAGGAATTCGTAATTGATGCCCTCATAAAGCGAAAGATAAGTGACGTTCAATTCGCTGGTTAAGAGGCTCGCCAATCCCGCGGGATTGTAACAAATCGAACCGATGTCATCCCCCAATGCCGTATAGGCCCCTCCCACTCCTACCGCCCTTGAAATAGGAGAAATCTTTAGGAAGTCAAAGGCAGCCCGTCCTCCGCTGGCCGTCTGGCCGAAAGCGGTCAGGGTTGAAAAAAAACATGGGACGAGGATAAAAACCAAACTGGTTTTTTTGATGGGTGGAATGAATTTCATCAAGGCCCGGTCCAGGAACGTGAAATGGCGAACTTGCCGGAGCTCGTACTGCGCGGTCCTTCCACAACATAAAGGTAAAAACCCGCCGCAACGGGATTTCCATCGCCGTTATTGCCGTCCCATGTGACGGTTCCGACACTCAAGTTGGACGACAGATGGAAATTCGGGTCCCCCGGAGGGAAGGCGCGGACCAAACCCAGCGAAATCGTATAAATCTTCAAGGTGGCCCCCACCGGAACACAGCTGAATTTGAGGCAAGAGGAAGAAGGCGTGAAACCGCCACAATCCATACAGTGGGTGTTGGAAGGATTTTGAAAATCCATGGGGTCGGGATAAACGACGACCGAGCAAGGCGTTTGGGTAAAGGTGGCCGTCGGGCCGGGCGTATTGGTGTTCGTGGGCGTATAGGTGATGGTCGGCGTAAATGTCGGAGTAAACGTCTTGGTGAGCGTGGGCGTATAGGTGCTTGTGCCGGTCGCTGTAAAAGTGCTCGTGGATGTGGGCGTGGAGGTCGGCGGAAGCGTGCCCGTATTGGTCGGGGTGGAACTCAATGTCGCGCTGATGGTGGGTGTCGGCGTAAACGTCCAAGTGGAAGTAAACGTGGAAGTCGGGCTCAAGGTGGGGGTGGACGTGGGCGTTCGTGTTGCGGTCGGGGTGATGGTCGGGGTAGTGGTCACCGTGAACGTATCCGTGACGGTTGGAGAATAGGTCGGCGTGAAGGTTTTGGTCGTTGTATTCGTAGGCGTTGGCGTAGGTGACAGAAGGCAAGGCAAGGAGTTCAAATCCCGAAGGTTGTCCAAATAAACGTAACTCGTATCCATGTCATGGGCGGCGCCGGCCGGCATGATAAAGCTCACCGTCGAAACCGGGCCCAGTCCCACCGTCGAGATGAAAAGCGTGGCCCAAGAATCCGGGTTGGTGGAGCCTTGGATCGTCGCGGGAGGTGACTGGCAATTAACGATGATGTCGTTACTGGTGGCCGTAACGGCGTTGCTGGAAATGTCCGTAACGACGACCTGGAATTGGCGCCCGAAACCATCCGTCAACGCGTCAAATTCAATGTAATTATTGGCCGTAACCGGAGCCGGATCGGTGTAGGTCAAGGTTACGCTACAGAGGGCGCAATTCGCGGTCGCCGAAAGCTCACCGGTGCTTGTCGGGCTCGATTCCCCGTTAAAAGTATCTTGAAAAGGCCCGCCGGCCGTGACGGCGAGCGAATAGGTGACCCCTATACCACAACCACCGCAGGCCACCTTCCAATTGCTGGTTGAAAGAGTGGAATAATGTTGCTGGGTATCAACCGATAAGGCAAAGAGGGGTGTTGCGGCGGCCAAAAAAACAAAAAAAGAAAACGCTGAAAGCATTATGAAATGAATGTGCTGTTTCTTAAAAAACATTAAATCTCCTACAAAACCAGGTCTAATAAATTCACGGTCGGCGCCGGCACCAACCTCGCCCGGACGTTCGTGGGCAATGGCCGGGGCAACGGATTCATATTGGATAAAGGGACAGCCGGGCCACTTGGCGCAATTGCAGTCCGGATCGGGCTGCCAGGTGTCCCGTAACCGTTTTTAGGCGCCGGTGCTTTCATTTCCGTCCCTTGTATGACGCGCGGCTGGCCCTCATTATCGCTTCGAAGCGGCTGTTGCGCAACTGTTTCAACCGTGGAAAGAAATGGTTTAACTTGAAGCGAAGCCGCCGGAAGGGACGAAACAGTCGAAAGCGCCGGCACGGTGTTTTCAGCTCGGGGTGGGATCACAACTCCCGGCATCGCCGCCATGTGAATGACCGGAATCCCCGCCCACTGGACCGCTTGGTGGGATTGGACGATGAAATTCTGGACCCCCCCTGCCCTCAACTTCTGCTGGAACGCCTGAAAGATTCTTTCCCTTTCCGACATTGATGGATGCGTTGGAGCCCCAACAGGGACCACCAACGGACGGGACGTCTTGGTTTGGCTTTGGAACGCATCCAGCGGGGTAGCGGGAGAGGGTTGTACCGTGCTAATGGGTGGTTGAGGCGCTAAAATCGCGGCCGGGGGTACGTTTTTCTCCAGGGAGGGTCCGAGGACCGGTCGTATCGGCAGGACCTTTTCTTCTCCAGGTATTCTCGGTTGTGAAATCGCCGTCGTTTCGGGGACCGCCTGGGCGCTTCGGGCCAAACCCCGTCCCGCCACCGTAACATTTACCCTTGCCTTTTCAGGGCCCTCCGTCACCGGCTTTTGAACCGCGGGCGAATGAGGCGCCGCGCCCTTCTGCATTGAAACGGCCGAAGACCTTACCGCCATCCCCGTTATTCCCGGAAGAACGGGATTGGGCTTTTCTTCCCGAACGGGGGGAGGAGTCACTGAAGGAGCCCGGGGGATCTCCTCTTTCGAATTTGAAACCGGTTTCGGAAGCGTTGCCGCCTCATTTTGCACCGGAGCAAACGGAAGACCCATCCCCTTGGATTCTTCCGAAGACCTGGCTACGCTTTCCGTAGCCGAACCGCGGTTCGATGTCGGGTTTATTCCAGCGTGATTTAGGCGGGAGGCTTTGACCGGCTGGGGCGGATTGGAATTTCCCACCGGCGTATTTTCGCGAAGGGTCGCCTGCGGAAAAGACGTCGCCGGGGGCCGAGCCGATTGCTCCACCTCTTGAACCTGCCGGCGCAAGGTTTGAATGCCCATCAACGCCTTATTCAAGGTGGTCGGAAGGGGGCCGAACCTCGCTTCCACCTGCCGGGCTTCTTTGGGACTGAGGACTGCCGCCGAAGGGCCGGCCGAGGCCACCTCAGGCTGCTTCTCTTTTTTCAAATCGGGCTTATGGAGGGGCATCAACCCGCTGGTCGGCAAAATTTCCGCCGCGGGCCTGTTTCGAAGGCTGGTTTCAGTTCCTGAAAGGTTCATGGTCGTCTCCTCAACCCTTCCAAGTCATCTTTTATCGTAAACCCTTGGATAACAGCGGGATTTAAATTCCACAATTTGATCCACCACTTGGGGGATCGTTTCCTTAACCGTAATCTTTTTTCCGTTTTCAAGCGTCAGGATAGTCTCGGGTGAGCTTTCCAGGAAAAGAATGAGGTCCGCATTGACGTAAACTTCTTGGCCGTTCAGTCTCGTTACCGGGATCATCCGTTAACCGCCTCGTTTTAAGCTATTTTACCACCTTTAAAGTCCGTCCCCCAATATTCCTTGGGTTTAAACCCTTTGCGTTGAACCGATTACTGCGTCCTCCACACATCGTTCAAATAGGTCACACTGCAGTTGCTGGTGCTGTTGCATGAGTTATTGCAACCGGCGATGACCCAAACCTGGTTGTTGAAAGCCAGGCTTAAATGGTAAAACCTCGGTGGGAACGCCGAAGGAACGTTGGACCAATTGGCCCCATTACCGGAGGTCCAAACCGTGGATTCGGGCCCCCAATTGTTCCAAAGAAACCCGGCTGTCAGCCACATGAGGTTGTTATTGGCGACAACCTGGTGGTAATAAGAAAGATTGTAGGGGTTTAAGTTGGCCGCCTGGGCCCAGGAACTGCCAGTGGTTGAGGACCAGGCGTCGCCGTAAGCCGTGTCGATCACATTGGGTACGGTACTGTGGGCGCCCGACAGGACCCACATGGCGTTGTTGTAAACCACGGTGGAAAGCCCCCACCGGGGGGCGAACTGGCCGGCGCTGGACGGGCCGTTGGCCAAGACCTGGGCCCAGGTAATGCCGTCGGTAGAACTCCAAACATCATTTTTGCTGATGGGACCCGTTCCGTAACCCCCGATGACCCACATCGCATTATTGTAGACCAAGGCGCCGAAATCCTCCCGGGAACTGAACTGGGTGGCGGACGGGGCGGCCGGGGCCAAAACCTGGGTCCAAGTGACGCCGTCACTGGAACTCCAGACATCGTTCATGAGCGTGCCGTTTTTATTGCCGGCAATCAGCCATAATTTTCCGTTGAAGGGAAGAAGCTGGCTCCCATAGCGGCCGCCAAAGGGCGCACCGGCCGTCTTCTCCGTCCAACTGGAGCCGTTGGAGGAAGTCCAGACATCGCCGTAATAGTAAGTCACCGACCCGTTGGCGTTCCCCGCCGCACCGCCCACGACCCACATGGAATTATTAAAAACCGCTCCCGAAAGCCCGTAACGGCCGGAAAAAGGCGCGTGAGCCGTCACTTCAGCCCAGTTGG
>JAICXI010000099.1 GCA_025980505.1 bacterium
CTTCTTTTTTCCAACGCCTCGCCGGAAGTCAGCCGCCGCATGACCTGGCTCAACGAGTTCCTGCCCCTTTCCCTCCTGGAGGGGGCCCACTTCGCCACGGCCCTGGTGGCCGCGGGGCTCCTGGTCCTGGCCCGGGGCCTTCAACAGCGGTTGGAAGCCGCCTACGGATGGAGCCTGGTCCTTCTGGGCGTGGGAGTCGTGGGCTGCCTCTTGAAGGGTTTTGACTACCAGGAAGCCTTCACCTTGCTGGTCTTTTTCGCCGCGCTTTTGCCCTGCCGGCGCTATTTCCCCCGCAAGGGTTCCCTCTTCCAGCAGCGTTACCCGCCGCTTTGGGTGACGGCCGTCCTGTTCGTCTGGCTGGGTTCCATTTGGACGGGCATCTTCAACTACCGCTACGAGGACTATTCCAACGACCTTTGGACCACCTTCGACCTGGTGGAGGACGCGGCCCGGTTCCTGCGGTCCACCTTCGGGGCCCTGGCCACCCTGCTGGCCTTCTCCATCGTCAGCTTGTTCTCGCCCAACCAGCCCGAGACCGAATACCCCGGCGCCGGGGAACTGGCCCGCGCCCTGGAATGCGTGAAAAAATCCAGGCGGTCGCTGGCGGCCCTGGCCCTGATGGGCGACAAGGCCCTCTTCTTCAACAAAAAATCCGACGCCTTCCTCATGTACGCCATCGAGGGCAAAAGCTGGGTGGTGCTGGGGGACCCGGTGGGCGAGGAAAAGGACCGGGAAGACCTGGCCTTGCGCTTCAAGGACCTCTGTCACCGAAAGAACGCCTGGGTGCTCTTCTACCTGGTGGACCGGGACCATTTCCAGTTCTACCTGGACATGGGGTTGACCGTGGTGAAGGTGGGGGAGGAGGCCCGCGTGCCCCTGAAGGCCTTGAAGCCGGAAGGGCTGGCCGGGGACCTGAGGAACACCTACCAGAGGTTCAAGACGGGGGAGGACTATGCCTTTGAAATCCTGCCCGAAAATTCGGCGGGGCTCCTCCTGCCCGAGCTGAAGAAGGTTTCGGAAGGGTGGCTGAGCAAGAACAAGACCCGCGAGAAGGGGTTCTCGGCCGGCTTTTTCCACGAGGCCTACCTGGACGCCTTCCCCTTGGCGGTGGTGCGCCAGGAGGGGAAGGTCGCGGCCTTCACCCATCTGCTGGTTTCCGCCGCCAAGGAAGAGGCGTCCGTGGACCTGCTGCGGTCCGCCGCCGAGGCGCCCCCCATGCTGGAGGATTACCTGCTGCTGGAGGTCCTGCTTTGGGCCAAGGAAAAGGGGATCAAGTATTTCAACCTGGGGACGGCCCCCCTCTTGGACATCGAGGAAAGCCCGCTGGGCCCCTTCAAGGACCAGGTGGCGGAAATGCTGTCCCCTTACGCGCACGTGCTGCGGTTGCCCGACATCCGCAAGGAAAAGGAGCGGTTCAACCCCGAGTGGGCGCCCAAGTACCTGGCCGCCTCCGCCAACCTGCCCCTGGCGGTGGCCTTCGCCAACACGCGGGCGCTGATCGCCCGGGGCAACCGCGCGGGAATCAAAAAATGAAACGTCCAACGGGAAGCCGGGAAGCCGCGAGGAAGGGGGTTATCCGCCGTTCCCTTCGCCTCCTTGCGCCTTCCTGTTGGCTTTTGTCCCTCGCCTGGATGTCGGGCTGCGCGCCGGTGGGATACGAGATCGGGTACCGGGGCGCGCAGGCCACCCCGGAGGAAGCCATCCGGAACGCCGAAACCTTCCTCAAGGGCCGGCCGGACTGGAAGATCGACTGCTCCCATTTCGTGCTGGCTTGCTACCATTCGCCGGAAATGAACCGCTTTTTCTCCAAGTACGGCTACCTGAACCACAACCTCACCAAGGACCTGCGAATCTACCTGGAACAAAAGAAGACGAGGCGGGCCCGCGCTGCGGACATCCAACCGGGGGACATCCTGATCTTCAACGAGACCTACGACAAGAACGGGGACGGCCGCATCGACCCGAAGGATTCCGACACCCATTGCGCCCTCGTGGAAAGCTTCCGGGACATGGTGGTGACCTATATCGACGCCTCGGAAGGCCGCCGGCCGCCCCGCATCCACCGCCGCCGCTTCGGTTTTTATGACAGCGGGCCCAATCCGCACGTGGCCGTGGACCCGGCCACGGGAAGGCGCATCCGCGCCCGGGAGACCTTTTACGCGGCCTTCGGCCCGCCCCCGCCCTAAGGGCGGCCATTTTGAATTAGGAATTTTAGGTTTAAAATTAGGGTGAATTTCAATCGGGGTCACGGTTGAAATTTCCTGAAATTTTAAATTCAACATTTAGAATCGGGAATTCCCGGCTGGTTTTTAGGAGAGCGTGTGTTTCACGTCGTCTTGATCGAACCGGAGATACCCTGGAACACCGGCAACATCGGCCGCACCTGCCTGGGCGCGGGGGCCGAGTTGCACCTGGTGGGCCGGCTGGGGTTCCACCTGGACAACAAGCTGGTGGAAAGGGCCGGGCTGGATTACTGGGAAAAGGTGAAGCTGCACCGGCACGATACCTGGGAAAAATTCCTGGAAAGCCTGCCCGGGGACGCGGAGCTTTTTTATTTTTCAACCAAGGGAAGGCGCATCCTCTGGGACGCGGATTTCCCCAAGGGCGCCTACCTGGTTTTCGGCAAGGAAACCGCGGGGTTCCCCAAGAAGTTCTATGAACTTTACAAGGACCGGATGTACCGTATCCCGCAAAAGGACGATTCCATCCGCAGCCTGAACCTCTCCACCTCGGTGGGGATCGTCCTGTACGAGGCCTTGCGGCAACAAGCCTAAACCGGAAACGGCCGTTGAACCGCCAAGGCACCCTTTCGCCGTCCTTGGGGACCCGGTGGTTCGATTGTTTTTCCGCATTCCGTAGTTCCATGGAGGTTTGAAGATGAAAAAAGCGGGATTTGGACGGAGGCTCGCGGCGGTCGTCATCGACCACTTGTTGAGCCTGGGCGTCTTTTGGATCCTTTACGAGACCATCCTGGTTTCCCAATGGGACGGCTATACGGTGGGGAAGAAGATCATGGGTGTGCGCGTCGTTTCCGCCAACCGGGGGAAGATCGACTGGGTGAGGGCCCTTGTCCGGTCGGTCAGCAAGATCCTCTCCGGCCTGTTATTCGGCCTGGGGTACCTTTGGATGTTGTGGGATGAGAGGTCCCAGACCTGGCACGACAAGCTGGCCGAGACCTACGTGGTGCGGGATTAAACCCTTTTAAAAATCCCCCCCGGGGTTTTTCCGCGCCCACCATTGATTCTCCCCCGCCTTTGCGGCACTCTGGTGCCATGAGGCTCAAAGCCGCCCTGTTTCTCGTTTTTTTAGTCCTACTCTTCGGCAAGGGATGGTGGTGGATGGATTCCAAAAGCGGCGGCACTTCCTTTAAACACACGAACCGGCTGATCCACGAGAAAAGCCCCTACCTCCTGCAGCACGCCCACAACCCCGTGGACTGGTATCCCTGGGGCGAGGAAGCCTTTGCCAGGTCCCGGAAGGAAAACAAGCCCATCTTCCTTTCCATCGGTTATTCCACCTGCCATTGGTGCCACGTGATGGAACATGAAAGTTTCGAGAACGAGGCCATCGCCAAGGTCCTGAACGACAACTTCGTGTGCATCAAGGTGGACCGGGAGGAACGCCCCGACGTGGACCAG
The DNA here is from genome assembly GCA_025980505.1 of bacterium. Taxonomy (GTDB): domain Bacteria; phylum Oederibacteriota; class Muellerivitia; order Muellerivitales; family Muellerivitaceae; genus JAICXI01. The sequence continues at coordinate 3,639 of JAICXI010000099.1, forward strand.
GTCTACATGAACGCGGTCATGGCCCTGACCGGCCAGGGCGGCTGGCCCTTGAACGTCTTTTTGACCCCGGATTTGAAACCTTTTTACGGCGGCACTTATTTCGCCCCGGACGCCCGCTACGGCCGGCCGGGATTTCCCTCCGTGCTTGAGGATGTGGCGCGGGTCTGGAAGAACCAGCCCGACCAGGTGGAAAAGGCGGGGAAGCAACTGGCCGAATTCCTGGCCAACCCCAACAAGGACACCTCGGGCGGCCCCTTGACCGAAGAAGTCCTCCGCCAGGCCCGGCAGGCCCTGGAAAGCGGCTTCGACTCCAAGGAAGGCGGCTTCCGCGGCGCGCCCAAGTTCCCGCCATCCATGGCCCTCCAATTCCTCCTGCGGGTCTACCAAAAGACCGGCGACAAGAGCCTCCTGCCCATGGTGGAGCTGACCCTGGACAAGATGGCGCAAGGCGGCATTTACGACCAGGTGGGGGGCGGGTTCGCGCGTTACTCCACCGACGACGAGTGGCTGGTGCCCCATTTCGAGAAGATGCTTTACGACAACGCGCTCTTGTCCCGCGCCTACCTGGAAGCCTACCAGGTGACGGGCAAGGTGGAATACGCCCGCGTGGCGCGGGAGATCTTCGCCTATCTGTTGCGCGACATGACGGACAAGGACGGCAGCTTTTACAGCGCGGAAGACGCGGACAGCGAGGGAGTGGAAGGGAAGTTCTACGTTTGGAAGCCGGAGGAGCTCACGGCCGTCCTGGGCGACAAGGACGGCGGGGCCTTTTGCCGGCTTTACGGGGTGAAGGAGACCGGCAACTTCGAGGGCTCCAATATCCTGCGCTTGAAGGACGGCCTTCCCGAATCCCTGAAGGAAATCGGGGAGGAGGGGGACTGGTGGAAGGCCTGCCGGGAAAAAGTGCTGCAGGCCCGCGCCCGGCGCATCCGCCCCCACCTGGACGACAAGATCCTGACCGCCTGGAACGGCCTGATGATCTCCTCCCTGGCCTACGGTTACCAGGTTTTGGGCGACCCGGAATACCTGGAGGCCGCCCGGAAGGCCTCGGATTTCATCACCGGGAACCTTTTCAAGGACGGCAGGCTCCTGGTTTCCTACCGGCAAGGGCCCTCGGAGACCCAGGGCTTCCTCGACGATTACGCCTTTTTCCAGGCGGCCCAACTGGACCTCTACGAAAGCACCTTCGACGCGGCTTATTTGAGGAAAGCCCTGGAGCTGGAAAAGGACATGGTGCGGCTTTTCTGGGACGCCGAAAACGGCGGCTATTACTTCACGGGCAGCGACCAGAAGGACGGCCACCGGCTGCTTTCGCGCACCAAGGAAGCCTATGACGGCGTGATCCCGTCGGGCAATTCGGTGGCGGCCTTGAACGATTACCGCCTGGCGGAATTCACCGGGCAAAAGGAATACCGGGACCGGGCGGACGCGATCCTCAAGTCCTTTTCCGGGCTCCTGGCCCGGGGGGCCTCCAATTTCCCCAAGATGCTCCAGGCCTTCCAATTCGATTTTTACGGCCCGGCCGAGCTGTTGGTGGTGGGCCCCAAGGCCCCCTGCCAGCCGGTCCTCCGGGTCCTTTGGAATGCCTTCCTCCCCAACAAGGTCCTGGTCTTCGCCGAAGAGGGGCACGTCAAGGCCTTAACCGGCCTGGTGCCTTGGGCCGAAGGACGGGGGACCCAGGGCGGGAAGCCGACCCTTTATGTCTGCCGGAACTACGAATGCCGGTTGCCGGTGACGGATGCCCGCAAAGCCCTCGAACTTCTCCAAACGCCCTGAGAAAAAAAGGGAAGCGGCCCGAAGTTTGACCGGCTTACCCAACCGTTATCTTTTTCCGAACGGTCGACCACCCTTCCCGGCCGGGGCCTTGGCCTACGATGGCGCGGCCGCATCCGAAAAAAATCGCACCGGGCGAAAAACCGCCGGAGAAAGAAACGCTTTTCACGCGGAAGTTTAACGAACAAGGGCGAGACCGGGAAATCCGCTCAAAGGCTGAGGTAAATCATGGGAGGGATGGAACGGAAGGGGTAACTTTGATTTGAGGGATTGGCGTCCCTCGAAAAAAAACAAGGAAGTTTCCCTTGCGACTCATAACGTTATCTTGCCGGATGAAACGTCTTTTTTCCTGGAAGCCCGCCTCCGCCGGCCGTTGTCGGATCTCTTCGGATTTTTTTCTCCCGATTCTCGTAGTCTTCCTTTCCTCGGCCCCCTCCGCGGAAGCCAGCCCCTTGTCCGTCAACGGGAAATTAAGGGTCAGCGGGCTCCAATTGGTGAATTCCTGCGGCAACCCCATCCAACTGCGGGGCATGAGCAGCCACGGGTTGCAGTGGTACGGCAACTGCATCACGGCCGCTTCCATGGATTTTCTCGCCGACCCTTCCGCCGGCTTCGGAGCCGACGTGGTGCGGGCGGCCATGTACGTGGATGAGAACGGCTACCTGACCAACCCCTCGTCCTTCACCGCCAAGGTGAACCAGATGGTGTCGGACGCCGCCAGCCGCGGCATGTACTGCATCATCGACTGGCACGTGTTGACCCCCGGCGACCCCAACGCCCACATCAACGAGGCCAAGGCCTTCTGGCAGGCCATGGCCACCACCCACAAGGGGGACGCCAACGTCCTTTATGAGATCTGCAACGAGCCCAACGGGGTCAACTGGGCCACGGTCAAGACCTACGCCGACACCATCATCCCCGCCATCCGCGCCATCGACCCGGATACGGTCATCATCGTGGGAACGCCCAACTGGTCCCAGCTCGGGGCGGAAGTGGTGGGCAACCAGCTGAACTATTCCAATATCATGTACACCTACCACTTCTACGCCGGGTCCCACAGCACGAGCGGCCTGACCAATTACATCGGGTCCCTGCCCATTTTCTGCACCGAATGGGGGGTCAGCAATTCCTCGGGCAACGGGGGCGACAACTACACCAACGCGCAGGCCTTCCTGGACATCATGGCGGGGAGCAATACGCCCGGCGTCAAGATCAGCTGGTGCAACTGGTCCTACAGCGACAAGCCCGAAAGCTCGGCGGCGTGGCAAAACGGCACCTGCGGCACCGGGCAGTGGAACACCGGGCGCCTCACCGCGTCGGGAACCTGGGTGCGCGACCGCATCTTGAGCCCGGCGGACAGCTTCACCTGCGGGGGCGTCAATACCCCCACTTGGACGCCCACCCGGACCTTCACCGCCACGGCGACTCCCACGCGGACCTTCACTTGGACCTCCACGGCCACGCGGACGTCCAGTCCCACGGCCACCGTGGCCCCCACCGTCACCCCCCCCCGGCCCGTCACCAGGAGTTCCCCGGCCCCCCCCCCCGGCACCCCGACGTC
>JAICXI010000473.1 GCA_025980505.1 bacterium
CTGGTAGAGCACTCCCAAGTTCCGATAGGCGTCTGCATAGCCAGGGTTTAATTCGACGGATTTTTGGAAATAACCGGCAGCCCGGTCCAGGTCTCCCTGCCTTTCGACCGCCACACCCCTGTCAAACCAGGCCAGGAAGGACCGTGGGTCCAGTTCGCAGGCCTTTTGAAAGGTCGCGGCGGCTTCAGCATCCCAGCCCTGCCCTTCTTCGATGACGCCTGCATTGATCCAAAGCCTTGGATTATCGTAGGACACTGCCAGGGCTTGGTTTAAATCCGACCGGACCAAGGCCGGGTCCCCCTCGGGCCCCAGGTCAAAGCCGGCCTTGAAAAGGTAAAACCGGGACGCCGTTTCGCGGGAAAGATAATCGTGGGTTTCCCGGATGCGGGGCGACCGGAAATGCAACCAGAGAAAACTTTCGGGGCCGGGCACAAGGGTTTGGGCCTGCGCCCTAAACAACAGGCCTTCCCTCGAAAGCGGCCTGCCGAAAACGGTGGATTTTTCGGTGTAAAAAACCGCCGGAGGATGGTTGGCTTTTTCAAAATTGTTTTCCGCTTCAAGCAAACGGAGGGGGCTGGCGTCGTTTTGGCGATAATCCAACAAATGATAAAGGTCGCCAAACAACCCGCCCGTTCGGTCAAAAACCGGGACATCCATCCTCAATTTCAACACCAGCTTCAAGTAGGCCAGAGGAAAAGTAATGGCGTCCCCTTCGCTATAAACCACTGAACGGCTGGGCAGTTGTTGCAAGAGATCCCGGGCCACATCCTCCACGGCCAGATTTCGGGACGCATCGGTCCCGCCGTAGGCTCCCACGAGGCAAAAAACCATTAATGCCGCAAGAACCGGGGCCAGCAGGCTCCTTCCTTTTTTCAGTTTTCCATAAAACCATGCCAGCCCCCTTAGGAGAAGGGGCGTAATCCAAAGAATAGCCGGCGGCAAAAAGGCTTCATTGATGTGGTTGGATTCGGGATTGGTGGGCGCCCGGAGGAGAAAAGGCAGCAGGACCCAAAGGCAAAAGCCGCCGATGAAATAGGCGGTCTTTAATTCGGCCCGGTTTTTAAAAAGCCCCATCAAAAGAAAGAGGGGGCCCAGGCCGCAGGTTTCAACGGTAAAGTCCTTCAAGTACAGGAATAAGTCCCAGACGCCGTCCGACAGGCTCCCGGGGATGACGTCACCCCCGTATTGGGCACGGGTAACGTCGAAAAGAAACTGGTGGAAGTTAGAAGGATTCCCCCAATTGACCAAAGGATGCTGGACCGCCCGGAGCGGCAGGACCACGTAAAGGGACAAACCCGCCAAAAAGAGGCTCATGGCAACGGCAGGTCGCTTTGCGCCTCCCAAATAACCGCGGTAAGCCCAGGCCAAGCTTGGAAGAAGAAGCAGGGTCAAATGCTGGTGGGAGAGGGCCAAGCCGCCTGTAAAAGCCGCGGCGTAAAAGCGGATGGAGGATGGAAAAAGAACCCACTCCAGTAAAAGAGCGGCGAATAAAAGGTGAAGGGCAAAAACTTCCGGACCCGTGAACTGGCGGAGAACCAGGGGAAGGGACATCACCAAGGAAGCCGTCAGCCCGGCGAAGACCCACGATTCGAGATAAAATCGGTCCCCCTTGACGGGGCGGTTTGGAGGCTGGCCGTTCCAAGTTTTTTGAAGCGTCCAAGTCAGGAGCGGAAAAGCGGCGGATTGGGCGACGATGGAAAGAAACGTCATGCGGAAGGCTTGGGTACCGAGGGGTAGAAGCTCGAACAGCCTTCCCAGGACGATATAAAGGGGGTAACCGGGGGCGTGGGCCGGGCCCAGGGTGTAGGCGGCGGTCGTCAACTCCGGGGCGTCGCCTCCCACCATGCCGGGCGCGGCAACGGAAAGTCC
>JAICXI010000346.1 GCA_025980505.1 bacterium
GACGCTTCTTCTTTTGGCGCTTCTCTCGTTCCTTGCCATGGTTTATTTGAAGGGCATCCGCTGGAGCTATCTTTTGAGGATGCAGGGCGTCTCTTATTCGGTCTGGAACTGTTTCCTGATTTACATGGGAACCCTCTACCTGGGAAACCTGACGCCGGGCCGGGCGGGGGATTTCGCCAAGGTTTTCTACCTTAAAGAGGATTTGCGCCTGCCTATTGGCCGCGGCATGACGAGCGTGCTCGTGGACCGGGTCTTCGACCTTTATCTTCTCCTCATCCTGGGCTGCGCGGGGATCCTCACCTATCCCATGCCGGTGGACCCGGCCTTGATCAAGGCGGTTTGGGCTTTTTTCGCCGTCCTGGCGGTGATTACGCTCCTGGCCTTCAATAAAAGAATCGGAGGATTGCTGTTGAAGGCGGCCTTCCAGCGGCTCATGAAGCAGGAACACCGGGAAAAGACCGACAAGCTCTTCGAGGACTTTCACGGCGGCATGGAGGCTTTTTACAAGCCCGCCATCTTTGTCCCCGCCTTCCTTTCGCTGCTTTCCTACGTTTCCTTCTTTGGGGGCTGTTACTTGATCGCGCTCTCCATCCATTTGCCCATCAGCGTGCTTTACCTCTCCTTCTGCGTATCGGTGGTGAATATCGTTTCCCTGCTGACGTTCTTGGGAATGGGGACGAGGGAAGGGGCTTTGATCATCCTCTTCGGCCTCGTCTCGCTCACCCAAAACCAAGCCATGGCCTATTCCTTATTGCTTCTCTTCGTGGGCGTCATCCTCTTCAGCCTGTTGGGACTTGTTTGTTTCTCCTTAAAACCGATCCAGTTAAAAGGGATTTCCACTTCGAGGAATCCGAAGACCCGCTAGCCGGCGGCATTGCCGCACCCGGGGACCGGTGGTATAGTGTCGCCCCCATGGATCTTTGCGAGCTTCGAAGGAAACTATTTTATTTTTCCATACTGGCGGCCCCGGTTCTTTCGGGGTTCGCCTGCACGGCGGCGCCCGCGCCGGCGGAAAAGGCCGACGGCACGTTCGCCGAGGCCCAAAAACTTTATGACGAAGGCAGATCGGGGGACGCGGAGAAAATCCTGACGGGCTTGAGGGCCCGGAATCCCACCGGCGCTTCCACCCATTTTTTGTTGGGGCGCATCTATAAAGAAACCCATCGGGTGGACCAGGCCATCGAAGAGCTGGAGGGGGTGGTCAACCTGGAACCGCGCAACGGCACGGCCTACGCTTATTTGGCCCGGCTTTACCAGTCGAAGGGAATGTTCGACCAGGCACTGGCCGCGGCCCTTCAAGCCAAGAAAATCGATCCGGAGGCGGGAAGCATCTACAACATCCTTGGCACGGTTTACTTCGACAAGGGCGATTATGACCAGGCGGCCCAAAATTACGAAAAAGCTTTGAGTTATGAGGCGGACTCGGCTTGGGCCTATAATAATCTCGGCTTGGTCTACCTCCAGATGAAGAAGTGGCCCGAGGCGGAGGTTCAATTGAAAAAGGCCATTGAGTCGGACCCGGAAAACGCCGTTGCCCACAATAATTTGGGGGTGGTTTACAACCAAGAGCAGCAATTCGAAAAGGCGCTTAAGGAATTCCGCGCCGCGGCCTCGTTGGATCCCAACTACCCCAAAGCCGCCCAGAACCTCATTGACACCCAGAAAATGATCGACAGGCTTCGAAAAAAGCAGGCCAAGGCGTCTCCACTCCACAAGTAGGCCCCTCGGGGCGGAAAGTTTTATTTTTCGAGGAAATGGCATGGCACGTATTATTTGCATCACCAACCAAAAGGGCGGGGTGGGCAAGACCACCACGGCGGTCAACCTGGCCTCCTGCCTGGCCGCCATCGAAAAAAAGACCCTGCTCGTGGACATGGATCCCCAGGGGAATTCCACCAGCGGCGTGGGGCTGGACAAGAACGAGTGCCTGCCCAATATTTACAACGTCCTTATGGAGGAAGCCACCCTCCCGGAGATCGTCAAGCCCACCGAGTTGAAGAAACTTTACTGCGCGCCTTCCAACGGCCATTTGACGGGGGCCGAGGTTGAATTGGTGGGATTGGAAGAACGGGAAACGCGCCTCAAGAGGGCCCTGGCCACCGTGGCCCCGGATTTCGATTTTATCCTCATCGACTGTCCCCCCTCCCTCGGCTTTTTGACGCTCAACGCCCTTACGGCCGCCGATTCGGTGCTCATTCCCGTCCAAAGCGAATATTACGCCCTGGAGGGCCTCAGCTCACTCATGGAAACCGTGGAACGGGTCCGGGAAAGCTTGAATCCCAAGCTGGAAATCGAGGGGGCGCTTTTGACCATGCATGACTCCCGGACGAGGCTTTCCATCCAGGTTTCGGATGAAGTACGGAAGTTCTTCGGGTCGAAAGTGTACAATACCATCATCCCCCGGAACGTCCAGCTTTCCGAATCACCTTCCTTTGGGAAGCCCATCATCCTTTACGACATCCGTTCCAGCGGAGCCCAAGCCTATTTAAACCTGACCAAGGAGATCGTGACCAATGGCTAAAAAAGCCCTCGGCCGTGGATTGGAAGCCCTCATTCCCAAGAAACCGACGGAAGAAAAAAAAGGGGGGGGCCAGCCGATCCCCCTTTCCAAAATCAAGCCCAATCCCTACCAACCCCGCAAAATCTTCCGCTCGGAAGACCTTCAGGAACTGGTGCAGTCGGTGAAGGAAAAGGGAATCCTGCAACCCATTGTGGTGCGCAAAAAGGGCGATCTTTGGGAAATTATCGCGGGGGAAAGGCGGTACCGCGCCGCCCAAAAACTAGGGATGCTGACCGTGCCGGCCGTCGAAGTCCAGGCCTCGGACGTGGAAGCCCTGGAACTGGCCCTCATTGAAAACCTCCAGCGCACCGACCTTTCGCCCCTGGAAGAGGCGGAGGGCTACCGCCGGTTGCAGGACGAATTCAATATGACGCAGGAACAAATTTCCCAAAAAGTGGGTAAGGACCGCGCCACGGTGGCCAACGCCATGCGGCTTCTAAAACTTTCGCCCGAGGTCAAGGCCATGCTGGC
>JAICXI010000504.1 GCA_025980505.1 bacterium
ACATCCAAGGGAGAATGGAACCGGGAATGTCCGGTCGGGCCTGGGGAAGGGGCCGGGGGGCCGATAGGCGTCCTTTTCTCACGCGCTCACCGGGACAATGAAAGGATCGGGACCGGGGAAGACGTCATAAGGTGGCCGCGGCCATGACTTTTTCCGCCGTCGCTTCGTCCGAGTTGAAGAACCCCTTGGCCCTGCCCTGGCTCAAGGCCATGATCCGGTGGCTCAGCCCCAGGATCTCGGGCAGGTCCGACGACACCAGCACGATGCCGATGCCCCGGCCCGCCAATTCCCCCATCAGCTCGTAGATTTCGGCCTTGGCGCCCACGTCGATGCCCCGGGTGGGTTCATCCAGGAAAAGTACTTTGGGCTTGGTCATGAGCCATTTCCCCAACACCACTTTCTGCTGGTTGCCGCCCGAAAGCTTGTTGACCCAGGAGGAAAGGCCCGGCGTCTTGATGCGCATGGCCTTCACCTGGGTTTCACATTCCCGGTCCATGGCGGCGTGGTCCAGGAAGCCGCGCTTCACCAGGCGCCGCATGGAGGCCAAAACCAGGTTTTCCTCCACCGTGCCTTCCAGCACCAGGCCGTACCGCTTGCGGTCCTCGCTGACCAGGGCCAAGCCCGACTGGATGGCTTGTTCGGGCGAGGTAAAGGGAGGCCGGGCCCGGCCAAGGATTTCCAGGGACCCCCCCACCTTGCCCCGGGCCGCGCCGAAAAGGGAGCTTAAAAGGGCCGTCCGGCCCGCGCCCATCAAACCCGCGATGCCCAGGACCTCCCCTTGCCGGACCTCGAAGGAGACGCCCTTGACCACGGTCCGGCCGGGATTGGCCGGGTCTTCCACGCTGAAATCCTTCACGGCCAAGAGCGCCCCGCCTTGGGAAAGCCGGGGCCGGGGATAGAGGTTTTTCACTTCCCGTCCGACCATGTGGGCGATGATTTTTTCCTGGGTCAATTGGGCGGCGGGCGCGGTGACGATGGACCGGCCGTCCCGGAGCACCGTAACCCTGTCAGCGATCTGGCCCACTTCTTCCAGGCGGTGGCTGATATAAATGGAGGAGACGCCCTGGGCCTTCAATTGGCGCAGCAGCGAAAGCAGCCTTTGGGTGTCGGCCTCGGTCAAGGCCGCGGTGGGTTCGTCCAAAACCAGGACACGGGCTTTTTTGGAAAGGGCCTTGGCGATTTCGATCATTTGCTGCTGGCCGATGCCCAGTTCCTTGACCGGCGTGGAAAGCCCCACGTCCAGGCCCACCATTTCCAGGGCCTTTCGGGCCGTCTCCCGGACCTGCTCCCAGTGGATCAATCCCCCCCGGACGGGCCAGCGGCCCAAGAGCATGTTTTCAGCCACGGACAATTCCGGCACCATGGCCAGTTCCTGGGCGATCAAGGCGAGGCCCTTGTCCTCCGACTCCTTCAAGTCCTTGAAACGGGCCGGATGTCCGTCCAGGAGCACTTCCCCTCCGTAGGAACCGTAAGGATGGTAGCCGCAAAGGACCTTGATGAGGGTGCTTTTACCCGCGCCATTCTCGCCGCAAAGCGC
>JAICXI010000453.1 GCA_025980505.1 bacterium
AGCGCCATCCCGCGCGGGCCCCGCGGCGCCGGTTATCCGCACCGGCGGGGCTGTCGCGCTGCCAGTGTGGGCGCGGCGCGCCGCCGCCCGCGCAGCAGCTCGAGCCCGGCCGCCGCATCTCCCACCGTGCCGCTCACGTAAACCGACGTGGCGAACCCCGCCTGGTGCCGGGGCCATTCCTCGCTCACGTAAGCCACGGTGACGGCGAAGACCGCGGGGGTGAGGAGCCCTTGGACGAACCGCCAGGCCACCAGGACGGGAAGGGTGGTGGCCGTGGCCGTGAGGAGGGTCGCCAACCCTAAAAGACAAACGGAAGGCACGATCACCTTCTTGCGCCCCCTTTGGTCCGCCAGGATCCCGATCCAAGGCGCCGCCAGGGCCACGGCCAGGGTGGCGGCGGAAACCGTGAGGCTCACGGCCAGCTTGGATGCGTGGAAGGCTTCCTCCAGGAGCGGCAAAAGGGGCTGGGTGGCGTAAAGGGAAAGGAAGGCGCAAAAACCGGTCAAGCCCACGGCGAAGATCTTAAGGTCGATGGACTTCAGGAAAGGCGGTTTCAAGTTGGAAGCGGGTTTGGGCATGGGAGCCATGATAAACCGGAAATCCAGGATGACAAGAATCCAAGGACGTTGGGATCCGTAAAGGGTATGCCGGAAGCCTTTCTTCCGTTATCTTAACCCCATGAAAAGCTATGACGTGGTCATTCTCGGCGGCGGGGCGGCGGGCCTGATGTGCGCCTCCGAGGCCGCCGGCCGGGGCCGGAAGGTGCTGGTGTTGGAACAAAGCCCAAAACCCGCGCCCAAGATCCTCGTTTCGGGGGGCGGACGTTGCAACTTCACCAACCTGCAAGCCGCTCCCGCCAACTACGTCACCGCCAATCCCTCTTTCGTCCAGACCGCCCTCTCCCGGTTCACCCCGAAGGACTTCGTCGCCCTCGTCCAAGCGCGGTCCATTCCCTACCATGAAAAAAAGGACGGCCAGTTGTTTTGCGACAAAAGCGCCAAGGACATCATCGAGCTTCTGGTTTCCCGCGCCAAGGGGCGGGGGGTTGAAATGCTGCTGGAACAAAAAGTGGGGGACGTGGCCTTTTCCGACGGGGCCTTCACGGTGCAGGCCCCGGGGGGAGCCTACCGGGCCCCGCGCCTGGTGGTGGCCACGGGAGGCTTGTCCTGGCCCCAACTGGGCGCTTCCGATTTGGGATTCAAGATCGCCGGCCAGTTCGGCTTGGAGGTGGTCGAGCCGTCCCCCGCCCTGGTGGGGCTAGCCTTCCCGGAAAGGGAAATGGCCCGCTTCAAGGACCTGGCGGGCATTCACCTCCGGGTGGGCGTCGCCTGCGGCGAATGGAGGCTGGTGGAGGACCTGATGATCACCCACAAGGGTTTAAGCGGGCCCGTCATGCTCAACGCTTCCCTTTACTGGAAGCCGGGGCGGGAAATCGCGGTCAATTGGGTGCCCGAATTCACGGTCGAATCCACCTTCAACCAATTGAAGGAGGACCGGGCCGCGGGAGGCCGCGGCAAGTTCCGCGTGTGGTTTTCCCAGCGCATCCCCCGCCGCCTGGCGGAGCGCATCGCCTGGAACGCGGAGGCCCGGGGCCCTTGGGCGGCCCTGTCCGACGAGCGGCTCATGGCCCTGGCCCGGGACATCCACGACTACCGCTTCGTTCCCGCCGGCACCTTCGGCTACCGCATGGCCGAGGTGATGCGGGGAGGGGTCGACACCCGGGAGATTTCCCGCGAAACCATGGAAGCCAAAAAGGTTCCGGGCCTCTTTTTTATCGGCGAGGTGCTGGATGTGACGGGCCAGTTGGGAGGGTGTAACTTCCAGTGGGCCTGGGCCTCAGGCTATGCGGCGGGGCAAAACGTTTAAGTCGACGCTCGAATGTCAAACAGGCCCCTGAGAAACTCCGCTGGGCCTTTGGGCTGGCGGCTCCGCCTTAGGCTGTTTTTTTCATAATCCCTTCCTCCAAGGGAGAATATGAATGAAGCCTTCCAATAAGATTTTAAAACAATTGACCCAAGACATCGTGAACCGGGTCCATCCGCTCCGAATCATCCTATTTGGGTCCGCGGCCCGGGGAACCGCCGGGCCGGACAGCGATATTGACTTGATGAT
>JAICXI010000252.1 GCA_025980505.1 bacterium
CATCTACATCGGCCCCTCGGATTACGTGCCCTGGCTGCAGGACCGCAAATGGGCCCATATCCGCCTGGAAGGCCGGGAGTTCGGGAACGTGCCCGTGTCCATCGAACTGAAGCTGGAGGTCTGGGATTCGCCCAACAGCGCGGGGGTCGGCATCGACGCCATCCGCTGTTGCAAGCTGGCCCTGGACGCTAAGGTGGCGGGTTCCCTGGAAGGCCCTTCTTCTTATTTCTTCAAGACCCCGCCGGTGCAATACTCGGATTCGGAAGCCCACGAGCTGGTGGAACAATTCATCGCGCAACACTCCAAGGCGGGGGAACGGGTGAAAGTCAGGTAAGAAGCCGGGAATGGGGGATGGAAATCAAAAGCCCGGGAAACCTCCCGGGCTTTTTTGTTATCGGGGGCCGGGTTGGAAACTTTGAACCGGATGCTGAAAAAGGGCGGGGGGAGGCTCCTCCGGGATCCCCGCCCAATCCTTTTTACGGTTTGGGGCATCGGCCTTCTTCTGCCGTCCCCGTTGGGGGCTTGGGGAGCGGTGGGGCACCAAACCCTGGCCTTCATCGCCCAGGATTATTTGACCCCCGCCGCCCGGCAGGCCATCGGGGGGATATTGGAGCCGGGCGAGGACCTGGCGTCGGTGTCCGCTTGGGCGGACAGCATCGTTGAGGCGCGGCCCGAGACGGCGCCCTGGCATTACATCCGGATCGACGTCCGGGAGGTGCAAAACCGCTATGACCTGCAGGACGCGTGCCGGGACCACGCCTGCGTGGTGGACCAGGTCCGCAAAGACCTTGGCGTCCTCCGGCGGCCCCTGGCCTCCCGGCGGGACAAGAGGGAAGCCTTGGAGTTCCTCACGCATTTCGTGGGCGACTTGCACCAACCCCTCCATTGCGCGGAGGACCGGGACAGGGGCGGCAACGAAAAATGGCTGCGGTATTACGGCTCGCGGGGAAATTCCCGCCGCTTTACCTGGGTCAACCTGCATCGTTTCTGGGATAATCTCCTGGAGCCCGGGGCAAATGCCGATCCCCGGCGCCTGGCCTCCCGGTTGGAGTGGAAAATCAGCGCCCGGGACCGGGCCGAATGGGAACGGGGGGGACCGGTGGATTGGGCTTATGAAAGCTACTGGATCGCCCGGAAGGATATTTATTCGGAATTGCCGGAAGGGCCTTTGCCGGAAAAAAACCGGTGGGGCCGGGACCTGCCGGCGGATTATTATTCGGGCAGGATGTGGGGGATCGCCCGGCTCCAGTTGGAAAAAGCCGGTATCCGGCTGGCTTATTTGTTGAACGGGCTTTTCGACAAAAACAACTAAACGGCAACAAGGCCCCAACCCCGTCCAACGCGAAGGCGGGAAGGAAGACGAGGAAAAAGGGCGGGTTTGAAGGGGAAGGAAAAGCAAACTCCCCGGGCAGTTTGGCGTTGGAAATCCTTCGGCTTGCTTCGCGCCGGATGCGGCTGGAGGGATGCGCTGTTGCGTCATTCCTTGTTTGAGCTCTGCTTTCGAGGTTCCATGCTCCCCATCAACACCGCCATTGAAAACGCAACGCTTTATGACGGCGCCAAACCGAAACCGGTTTTGAACGCCACCGTGCTGATTTCAGGCGAAAAAATAACCTATGCCGGGCCCCATTCCAAGGCGCCATCCTACCAGGCCCGCGAGGTCTTGAATGGGACGGGATGGGTGGTGCTGCCGGGGCTCATCGACCTGCACGTGCACGGTTTGGTGGGGGAAACCACCCTCCGCAGCTTCCTCCAAAACGGGATCACCAGCATCCGCGACCTGGCCTCGGACGCCTTCGAGGCGCTGGAATGGAAGGCCAAGGAACGGTCGGGACTCATCGTTTCGCCACGCATTTTCGCCTCGGGGCCGGTCCTCACCTGCCACCGGGGGTACCCGGAAAACGTCTGGGGGCCCCAAGTGGCCGCCGCCGTCCAGGGCCGGTACCAATCCCAGGAAAAGGTGAAACGGCTTGTGGGCCTGGGGGTGGACATCCTTAAAATCGGCATGGAACACGAACTGGGCCCCTGCCTCTCGGAAACCGAAGTGAAGGCCATCGTGGATGCGGCCCATTCCCTGGGCAAGCGCGTGACCGCCCACATTACCAATGAGGCGGATTTCGCCACCTGCATTCAAAACGGCGTGGACGAAGTGGCCCACCTGCCGTCGAGACCGGTTTCGGACGAGCTTTGGCAGGAAGCGGCCCGTCGGAAGATCCTGATCATCCCGACCCTCCACGCCCACGCGGGTTGGGCCGAGGAATGGAAACGCCGGTCCGACCATCCGTTCGGCCAATATTGCCAGCACGGGTTCAAGGCCGGTTACCATCAATGCCTGGTCAACCTGGAGCGCTTTTTGAGCTTCGGCGGGAGGGTGGCTTACGGCACGGACGCGGGAAACCCCCACATGCCTTTCGGCGTTTCCGTGAAGGAGTGGCGGGACCTGCAAAGCGCGGGGCTCACGTCCGGCCAATGCCTGGAAATGTCCACGCGGGCCGCGGCCAAGGTTTTGGGAATGGAGGAAAAGTTGGGCACGGTGGAGGCCGGCAAATGGGCCGACCTGGGGATTTACCGGCACGACCCCCTCAAAGACCCACAGAATTTCCGGACGCTCCTGCTGGTTTTTAAAGGCGGCCGCGCCTATCCCGGGGGGGACCTGGAATTTCCCAAGGCGTTTGACCTGGACTATTGGATCCGCCAATGGGAGAAAACCAAGTTCAAGAGCGGATGGCAGGAAAAGATGGCGGGGAGGGAAAATGGCTGACCCTTCCCCGTCCCGACGACAAGTGTGGGAAGGCGTGGGGGTGGCGTTTGCGTTGCTTTCGGCTTTCCTCCTTTTCCTTTACGCGGTCCTGGACACCTGGGCCGATTGGGGTCCCAACGGGCCGGTGGGGGACTGGACGGCCGTCCCTGTGGATTTGATGGCCTTTTGCGGTTTGAGCCAGTTCCTTTATGTGGTGCCTTGCTTCTTTTTTTTCAAAGCGAGGCGTTCCCCCCAAATCGCCAAGGGGCTGTTGATGGGGGCGCTCCTCGTCCTGGCCGCCAACCTGGTCTTTTTTTCCTTTTGGGCCCGGTGAAAGCCCGCAAGTCCCGGGGCCGCTTTTTGAACGCAGCTGCCTCCCCTCCCTCGGGACACTCCGAAGGCTACCCCCTGCCCCCCTTTGTCAAAGGGGGGCACCCATTCAAGACGCACTTCGGTAATGTCTCGGTTCCAAATCCCGGAAACCGACGCCACCCCTCACCCTACCCGCTCCCCAAAAGCTCTCATAGGGAATAACCCCTAGGGTTCCATCAAAACCACGACGCAAGGGGCGAGGGTTGTTGGAAACTGACGCCAAGTGCATAGTTCCGAATTTTTAAAAGGCGATGACTCCGGACGTCAAAGAAGAAAGGCTTTTCCTCGAAGGGGCCCGGCGTCTGGCGGTTTCCAAGCAGCTTGGAAGGGGGGGGCGGAAGCCCCCCGGTTGTAAAATTGTCGGATTTCCCTTTGAACTCTGGCCCTGATTGATTAAGGCGTTACCTCCGAACCCCAAAAAGGTATAATTCTTGCTATAGACGGAATTCTTTCGGGATGGCATGGAAAATGCGCCAGCAGTTCGGGATGAACCAAAAAATGCAGCAGCGGATGATCATGACGCCCATGCTGCAACAGGCCATGAAAATCCTCCAGCTTTCCACCCTGGAATTAAAGGAATGGGTGGAGAAGGAAATGCTGGAGAACCCGGTCATTGAAGAAGAAAACGACGAAGGGACCGCCGAGACCGCGGATAAAACCTCCCCCACCGAGCCCATCGACAACCCGCCCGGGGAGCCCGAGACCCACGCCAACGACAAGCTCCTGGAGATGGCCAAGGAACGGCACCAAACCGACCTGGTGGAACACTTGCGCGAGGGCGACCGTTTTAACGACGACACCTGGAACCTTTACCGCGAATCGGAAGACTATGGGGAAGGCGAATATGGGGGGCGGGAAAGCTCGGATGCCGAACAAGAGAAAAGGGATTTCATGGAGGCCTCG
>JAICXI010000395.1 GCA_025980505.1 bacterium
GGAACTCTACCTGGAATCCCTGGAGCAGATCGGCATCCGGCAGGACGAGCACGACATCCGTTTCGTGGAAGACGACTGGGAGTCGCCCACCCTGGGGGCCTCAGGCCTGGGGTGGCAGGTGTGGATGGACGGCATCGAGATCACCCAATTCACCTTTTTCCAGACCACCGGCGGCCTGGAGTTGAAACCCGTTTCCGGGGAGATCACCTTCGGCTTGGAACGCATCGCCACGGTCATCCAGGGGGTCAACAGCGTTTGGGACCTGCATTACGGTGGCGACGGCATCACTTACCGGGATATCTTCCACCAGTCGGAAAAGCAGTTTTCGGCGTTCAATTTCGAGCACGCCAACACCAGGATGCTGCTCAAGCATTTCAAGGATTACGAAGGCGAAGTGAAGCGGCTCCTGGACCTCCAGTTAACCGCGCCGGCCTATGATTACGTCATCAAGGCTTCCCATGCCTTCAACTTGCTGGACGCCCGGGGGGCCATTTCGGTGGCCGAGCGCACCAACTATATCGCCCGGGTGCGCGGCATCGCGAAGGCCGTGGCCACCGCTTACGTGAAGGAAAGGGAAGGGTTGGGCTTCCCCCTTCTGAGGAAAAATTAAACTTAAGGAAGGAAGCCGTGTTGCGAGGCGCCGGTGGCGCCGGGCCATGCGATTTCCGCCGCTAAAAAAGTCAGGAATTAGGAGTGAGGAGTTAGGAGTCGACGGCTTACGGTCTGAAACTCCCAACTCCTTACTCCTAACTTGCCGGTAAAACCATTGTTGCGGAGATGACCGTGAATCTAACGAAAGACGCTGTTCTTGAAATAGGGTGCGAGGAATTGCCCTCCTCCTACATCCGCCCGGCCATCGACCAGATGGTGGCGGCCGCCGAAGCGTCCTTGAGGGAACACCGCATCACTTACCAGCACCTTTACACTTATTACACGCCCCGCCGCCTGGCCCTCTTTTTCAAGGGGCTCCCCGAGATGCAGCAGGACACGGTCAAGGAAGTGACCGGTCCCCTGGTATCGGTGGCCTTCGACGAGCACGGCCTTCCCACCCGGGCCGGGGAGGGATTCGCGAAAGCCCAGGGCGTCTCGGCGGCGTCCCTGAAGCGCAAAATGACCCCCAAGGGCGAGGTGGTGGTGGCCATCAAGAAGGGAGGAGGAAGGCTGACTTCCGAAATCCTGGCCGAAGTTTTCCCGGAGGTGATCAAGAAGATCAGGTTCCCCAAGGTGCAGCGCTGGGGCAACGGCGATTTCCTTTTCGCCAGGCCCATCCGTTGGATTTGCTCGGTTTTTTCCCGCTCGGTCGTTCCCTTTGAAATCGCCGGGCTCTACAGCAGCCGGGAGACCCGGGGCTTAAGGGCCTTGAAGCAGGGGCCCTTGGACGTGGTGGAGGCGGGGGATTACCTGGAAGTCTTAAGGCAGGGGGGGGTCCTGGCCGCCCCGGACGAACGCCGCCAGGCGATTTGGAACAAGGTGCAACAGGCGGCGTCGGAAGGGGGCGCCACCGTCATCCCGGACCCGGACCTCCTGGACGACGTGAACAACCTCATCGAATCGCCCGACGTCCTCATGGGTTCCTTCGACCCGAGGTACCTGGACCTGCCCGAGCAGGTCATCGTGACCGCCATGAGGGAGCACCAGAAGTATTTCGCGGTGCGCGACAAGGAAGGGGCCTTGGCCCCTTATTTCATCGGCGTCATCAACGGAACGCCGCGCGACAAGGGCGTGGTCATCCGGGCCAATGAGGGAGTGCTGAAGGCCCGCCTGGAAGACGCCCGGTTCTTCGTGGCGGAAGACAGGAAGGTCCCCCTGGAAACATGGGCGGAAAAGCTCTCCGGCATCACCTGGCTGGAAGGAATGGGCACCATGGCCGACAAGGCCGTCCGGTTGGAAGGACTGGTGAAAAAACTCGGCGCCCTTTGCGGCATACCCAAGGAAAAGGTGAAGGTCGTTGAGGAGGCCGCCCTTTTATGCAAGGCCGACTTGGCCACCAACATCATCCGGGAGAAGGAATTCAACAGCCTGCAGGGCTATATGGGCGGCTTTTATGCCATCCGCCAGGGGAAGCAAGAAGTGGGGGAAACCATCCAGAGGCATTATTGGCCGCGCTTTTCGGGCGACAAGCTTCCCGGGACAAGCGAATCCTCCCTGCTGAGCATGGCGGACAAGCTGGACACCATCGTGGGCTGTTTCAAGGCGCGGATCATCCCGACCGGTTCCCAGGACCCCTTCGCCTTGAGGCGGCAGGCCCTGGGGGCGCTTCAAATCCTGTTGGAAAACAAATACAAGGTTTCCTTGGAAGAAATGGTCCGGGCGGCCGAAAAACAATACGGCGAAAAATCGAAGGGTCGGGAAGTCCCTGAAATCTTGGAATTCTTCAAGGGCCGGTTGCAGACGGCTTTGGAAGCCAAGGGATTGTCCTATGACGTGATCAACGCCGCCACCGCTACGGCGGCGCCCACCTTGATTGAAATGGTGGCCAAGGCCGAAGCGGTCCAAAAGCACAAGCTGGACGCCGACTTTCAAAAGTTGGCCGTCGCGGCGGGCCGGGTGCTGCGAATCCTGCCTGAAAAAA
>JAICXI010000383.1 GCA_025980505.1 bacterium
GCTCACCTTGCGGCAAATGGCGGCCCTGGTGAGGAAGTGCGGGGTTTTCGTGGGGTGCGATTCGGGCGCCACCCACCTGGCGGCGGCCTGCGGCGTGCCCGTGGTGTGCCTTTTCTCGGCCGCCAACGAAGTGGAGGTCTGGAAGCCCTGGGGGCCCCATGTGAGGGTGCTGACCAAGCACCCCACTTGCTCGCCCTGCAAAAGCTACGAGTGCCTTCGCACCGACGGGTATTTCTGCATGGCGGACATCGTGGTGGAGGACGTGGTGGCGGAAGTCAAGGCGGCGCTGGAGGAAGCTGAATGAAAGGGCGTTAGAAAAAATGAAAAACAAATATTTCGGCGACATCAACGACTTCCGAAAATATGGGATGGAAAGATCGAGAAAATGAGAATCGGCTGAAAAGAAATTATTAAACTTATGCCGTCGTTGCGAGGAATGACCGCCGAATAGGCGGGCGCGTTCACAGCACGTGACGAAGCAATCCCAGTTTAAACACGCCGTTGCAAGGAATCGGCGGAAAGACTCGAAATCACCCATGAACTTGGGTTGCTTCGCCTCGAAATCCGAGGCTCGCAATGACGACTAACAGAATCATCGGCCGAAAATATTCGGAATTTAAGTATGTAGTTCCTGCCACAAAACGGGCCTATGGTTCGATAAGCCCACCCCAAGTCGGCTGCCTAACCTGTGGAGGGCAAAGCCCTATCGAAGGGCTCCTTGGGATGGCGGCCTCCAATAATTGAATCCCTGAAATTTCAGGCCTGCACACTCGAAAAAATTTGCCGCAACCGTTGATTTCTTGGTCACGCCAACGAAGACACTTCTTCGGCCGTCAGGAACCTCCACTTGCCCGACTCCACATCCAGTTTGAAACCGCCGATCCGAATCCGCTTCAACTCCAACACCTTCAAGGGCGTGCCGTGCTTGGGGTCTTTGAGCGCGCCGAACAATCTGCGGAGGTGGCGGTTCTTGCCTTCGTCCAGCTCGACTTCCAGCCGGGTTTTGGGCCCGGCCCCTCCCTTGATTTCGGCACGGACGGCTTTCAGCAGGTCTTTTTCCACCTTTACGCCCTTCAACAATTGAACAAGATGTTCGTCAGTCGTATGCCCCCTTACCCATACCTCGTAAACCTTGCGGCAGGAGCCGGGGCGGGTGAGCCGGTCCGCCAGCTTGCCGTCCTGGGTGAAGAGGAGCAGGCCTTTGGAATCCAGGTCCAGACGACCCACGGGCATCCAACCTTCCTGATAGGCCCACTCGGGGAGGAGGCTGTAGACGGTCTTGCGCCCCTTTTCGTCGGAGCGGGTGACGACATAACCCTTGGGTTTGTTCAATGCCAATATTCTTGGTGCCATTTTTCCCCTGGAAACGGCCATCCTAAATTGATATCATTTTAAAGTAAAGTGATATCAAGGAGATTTTGATGAAGAAGAAACGGACCATCATCAGCCTGGACGCGGCCGACAAGCGTTGGCTCGATCAAAAGGCCAAGGATACCCATCAAACCATGACTCAAGTGGTCCGGGAGGCCATCGCGGAATACCGGACCAAGACGGAAGAAAAGGAAAAACCCTCATTCAAGGAGCTCCTTGAACGGACAAGGGGAATATGGCCGCATCAAGAGGATGCTTTGGAATATGTTCGGAAACTGAGGGATGAATGGCGGTAAAGAAAACCGGGTACTTGCTGGATGCGGACGTTCTTATTGATCATTTGAAATCGGTGAAAGAGGCCGAAAAATTCCTGAAAAACCATGAGGGCTGTTGCTCGGTTTCAGTTATTACAAGGGCGGAAGTCCTGGTTGGGTGTGGCGAGGGGCAGTTGGAAGAAATTACGGCTTTCTTGGATTCCTTTCCAACCCTTGGAATTGATAAGACGGTCTCCGACAGGGCGGCCCAATTACGCCGACAGTATAAATGGAAACTCCCGGACGCGTTTCAAGCCGCGATCGCCCAAGTCCATTCCTTGAACCTGGCCACCCGTAACACCAAGGATTTTTCCTCCGGCCTCCACCCTTTTGTAACCAATCCCTACCGCCTTTGAGCCAGGGCTTCCTGGAAGACGTTCCCTAAGCGCTTGATGCCTTCCCGGATCTTCGCCTCGTCCACTGCGCAGAAGGCCATGCGCAGGGTGTTCAAGCCCTGGTTTTCGCCGGGGTAAAAGGCCGTGCCCACCACGTAAGCCACCTTGGCCGCCACGGCCTTTTCGAACAGTTCCACGGTGTTGAACCCCTCGGGCAGGCCGGCCCAAACGAAGAATCCCCCCAAGGGCCGGCTGTACCGGATTTCCTCCGGGAAGTGTTCCTGGATGGCGGACAACATGGCGTCCCGGCGTTTTTGGTAGGTTCCGATCAGCTTTTGAAGGTGGGCCTGCAGGTGCCCGCCCTTGAAGAATTCCGCGGCGATGGCCTGGGACAGGACATCGGTGCAGACGTCGGTGGTTTCCTTGGCCATGGCCATGCGGGCCACCAGGGCGGGGTCGGCGCAGACCCATCCCAACCGCATGCCGGGCGAGGCGATCTTGCTGAAACTGCCCAGGTAAATGACCCGGCCCTCGGTATCGAAGGCCTTCACGGCCTTGAGGGTTTTCCCGGTGAAGTTCAATTCGCCGTAGGGGTTGTCCTCCACGATCAAAAGATTGTGCCGGCGGGCCACTTCCAAAAGTTTCGGCCGTTCGGACTCGGGGAGTGTGGAGCCGCCCGGGTTCTGGAAGGTGGGGA
>JAICXI010000177.1 GCA_025980505.1 bacterium
ACACGCTGCTTCCCTTTTACCGCATGGCCGACGTTTGCGTGGTCAGCTCCCTGCATGACGGCATGAACCTGGTGGCCAAGGAATTCGTGGCGGCTTCCAGCAACGACAAGGGGGTGCTGGTCCTTTCCCAGTTCACGGGTGCGGCGCGGGAATTGGAGCAAGCCCTGCTGGTGAACCCTTTCGACGCGGCGGGTTTCGCCGAAACCCTCCACCAGGCGCTTTCCATGCCCGCGGAGGAACAAAAGGTCCGCCTGGACGGCATGCGCGTAACCGTGGCGGAAAACAACATTTATACCTGGACCCAGGCCCTCCTCACCGACGTCATCCGCCTGGCCGAGGGAAACGCGCTTCCGAAGGGGTGAGGGAAAAAGCCGTTGATTCGCCCCGTGAACAAGGGATGGAGTCGTGGCACCTTGGTGAAGGATTATTCTTCGGATTTTCAAGGAGGTTCGCATGGAAACAAAGGCTTCAATCGACTGGGTCGCGCCGTTCCACCAACTGGCGGCGGATTTCGGGAGTTGGGCGCCGAACCTGCTGGCGGCCCTGGTGGTGCTGGCGGTCGGGCTCACGCTGGCCTGGCTGTGCCGTTCCCTGGCCGCGGCCTTGTTCCGGATCGGGAAGCTGGAAACGAAGCTCCAGGACTTCTGGTTCTTCCGCCTGTGGTCACGGGAATTCCACGGACGCAAGCCCACCGAGGCCATGGCGGCCTTCGTCTTTTACCTCATCCTCTTCATGGCGGTGCTGCTGGCCATCCACATGCTGGGCGTGGAGGGCGGGGAAAAGATCCTTTCCTCGCTGTTGGGGGTGGTACCCCGGGTCCTGAGCTTCATCCTGATCCTTTTCCTGGGGGTGTTGCTGGCCATGTTCGTTTCGGTGCTGGTCCAGGTGGCCCTGGTGGGATCGGGCTCCCACCATCCCGCTTTCTGGGGCAAGGTCATCGGGTGGGGCACCTTCGGCATGATCATCATGTTCTCCCTGGAGCCCTTGGGCGCGGTGGGGAAGTTCCTCACCACCCTGGTCTTCATCGCGTTGGGGGGGCTGGGCCTGGCCTCGGCCATCGCCTTCGGCCTGGGCTGCAAGGACCTGGCCCGGGAATTCATCATCGAGCTCCTCAAGGAAAACCGGGCAGACAAGTAGGACGGACGATGGAACCCTTCACTTTCATGACCTCGGTGGAATCGGTGCAACTGACGGGCCGCAAGGCCGGCAGCCTCCTGGAGCTTTACCTGGGCTTGAAGGAGGCGGAAGGCTCCACCCTTTACCACCATACCCACCGTTTTTACCGGTCCTATTCCTTCCTCGGCCCATGGGACCGGTCCGACTTCGCCCTTTGGACCGCCCAAAACCTGAAGGAGGAAGCGGTGGCCGAGCGCATGGGGTCCCTGGACCCGCGCGATTATCCCACCCTGGAGGCCCTGCGCCGGTCCCTCTTAGCCGTCTTGGAGACGCTGATGGAAGACAAGGACCGGTGGGTCCGCCGGGTGCCGCCGGGGCTGGAATTCCATTTCTGCAGGTCGGTCAGCCTGGTCCTGCCCACGGGCCACCGGGCCCATAACCTGGAAGAGTTCGTCCATGCGCTCGGGCGCGTGGATACGGCCTGCCTTTACTACCATTTGATCGAAGCCCCGCTGCATTTCCGCGGGCCGGACCGGGAGTTTCATGACGACTTTTCCCAATGGCTGTCCGGGCAAGGCCTCCCGGCCCAGGCGAAGGCCGTGGCGGACATCGATCCCTATCGGTCCGACCTGGAGGCCTTGCGGGAGGACCTGCTTTCGGTTTTCCACAAGAACCGGCTCAAGGCCGCCGTCCGGCGCGCGGCGGAACGGTTGGGCCGGGTGCCCGAAGGCGAGGCCGCAGCCCGGTGGCTGCAACGCTGGCGGGAGGGGGAATAATGTCCTCCCCCTATTCGGCCTATCGGCCCATCATCGGCGGGGCCGAACACGATTTGATCGCCCGGCTGGCCGAATGGCTGCGGGGCCGGGACATGGCCATGGTCAATTCCACGCGGGACGGGGGCGGCGTGGCCGAAATCCTGCGGAACATGGTGCCCCTCATGAACGAATTGGGGGTGGCCGTCGACTGGGAGGTCATCGAGGGGCGTCCCGATTTCTTCGCGGCCACCAAGACCCTGCACAACGCCCTGCACGGCCGTCCCGAGCCCCTGACGCCGGAAATGATCCGGGCCTATTGGGAGGTTTCGGACTTAAACGCCGCCAAGCTGCGGGAGCGGCTGGACAAACCCCTGGTCTTCATCCACGACCCCCAACCCGCCGGGCTCCTGCGGCGCCTGAAAAAGGAGGGGCAGAAGTGGGTCTACCGCTGCCACGTGGACGTCTCCTCCCCCTATCCCCCGGCTTGGGAGTTCCTGGGCCCCTTGATGGAGGAGTACGACGCATCGGTGTTTTCCCACCCCAGTTTCGCGCAAAAGATGTCCAAACCCCAGTTCCTCATCGCCCCTTCCATCGACCCGCTGGCCGATAAGAACAAGCCCCTGCCGGAGGATTTCATCCGGCGCACCCTGGAGCGCTACCAACTGGACCCGGACCGGCCCTTGGTCACCCAGGTCTCCCGGTTCGACAAGTTGAAGGACCCCTTGGGCGTGATTGAAGCCTTCCAAAAGGTGAAGCGCACCCATCCCCGGGCCCAACTGTTGCTGGCGGGCGGCGCCGCTTCGGACGACCCCGAGTCGGTCCATATCCTGCCCGCCATCCTGGAGGCGGCCGGCAAGGACGAATCCATCCACATCCTGGACCTGCCGCCTTTTTCGGACCTGGAGATCAACGCCCTGCAGCGGGCCAGCACGGTGGTGCTGCAAAAATCCCTGAAGGAAGGTTTCGCCCTGACCGTGACCGAGGCGCTTTGGAAGGAACGGCCGGTGGTGGCCATGGCCGTGGGCGGCATCCCCCTGCAGGTGTTGCCCGGCAAGACCGGCTACCTGGTGCACACGGTGGAGGGCGCGGCGGTGGCCATCCGGCGCGTGCTGGACAATCCCGTGGAAGCGCAGGTTTTGGCGAGGAACGGCCGGGAACACGTGCGGCAGAATTTCCTCATCACACGCCATATCCGGGACTACCTGGCTTTGTTCCTTTGCGTCCTGAACCCCGGCCAGGCCGTGGTGAAGCTGGCCTAGGGGGCCCTTTCCCGGCCCAGCCGGGGGCGCCCAACGGCGCCGATTCAAGGCGCCTCCACCCCGGCCTTACTGCCAATCCTTGTTTTACTCTTCTTCGGACAAAAGACCTTTATCCGGGGCGTCGCCCCGGGCGGTTGAAGGAATTAAGAAGGAGAATCATCCGATTGAAAACAACACTATTCATGTGTACACCTGCAAGATCCTTTATACCGAAAACCTCCGTCACCAACGGCGAATCGGGGGATTGACGATCCAAAATCCTTTTTTGTGAATGGGCGGGCCCTTGCGTCGATCGGAAGGGAGCCTGCCGACGGCTATTTCGCCGTGCGGCTACAGTGGATGACTAAATTCCGTATAAGGATGTTCACAAATGATCCGGAAAAGTCCCTGGCGTGAGGATGAGGCTTAAAAAATCCAGCCTCAGGGCTCTTCGGGTTCGGTAATGTGGGAGGTGGCTTCGCCCCTTTGCTCGTAGGCTTTCCGGAGCTTCTCGGCGATGCCGGGATTCTTCATGAGGATTTTGTCGAAATCGGACTTTTGCAGGACGAAAAGCTCCGTGACCCCTTCCGCCATCACGGTGGCGTTGCGGGGCGCGTTGGAAATCAGGGCCATCTCGCCGAAATAATCATCCGCCTTAAGCTCGGCGGCCTTCGCCCGGTAGGAACCCTTGTCCACCCAAACCGAAACCCTGCCCGAAGCGATGAGGTAAAAGGCGTCCCCCGGGTCCCCTTGCTTGATGATTTCAAAGCCCTTGAAGACCCGCATGGGGCGCAGGCAGGCGACCAATTTATCCAACTCATTCAGGTTCATCGAATGAAGGAAATAGGTTTGTTGAAGGACCCGGCGGAGATGGCTGAAGATGGCGGAGGTTGGTTCCATGCCTGACCTTTGGAATGAGGACTCAAGAAGCCTTCAAAAAATTGAACCACAGAGTTCGGAAAAACCTTTAGGGGGGAGGCCTTCCACAGGCCTGGGAAAGCTTGCCTAACTCCCATCCCGATTTTACCCTTTTTTATTCCTTCCTGTCCCACCCAAAACCCCTCCCAAAGGTTAAGGGAAATACCGCTGGAAAAAGCGCCCAATGGGAAAGGCTTGGATGGGGTTTACCGTTGCCTGAAGAGCCGCGAAAAACCGGGTTTTTTTCCCGGGGCCCGGGGTTAAAATAAGCCGGTGCCGGGAACCAAACCGCCCCCGAGGAATCCATGGAAGAAGAATTCGAAAGCCGGGAAAATCAACTCAAGATCATCGTCAAGCTTAAAACCGCCATTCAAAAGGAAGTCACCGAGCGGTTTGGGCACGGCCGCCCCACCCTGCGGGGCGTGGAAGAGGTCCGCAAGTTCGCCCAGATGCGCCTGGACGAGTACATCGAGGGGTTGAAGAAGGAATCGCCCCTGCTGGAAGAAACGTGGCGGAGCGTCCATCCCCTCATCATCTTCTGCCACATCAGCCTCAAGACCCGAACCTACGCCATTGAGATCACCACCAAGGACAACCCCAAGGCCATGTGAAGGGTGGAAGGGTTCTCAGCCCCCCTCCTTTCCCACCCCGTAATGGTTCAGAAGGCGCCGCATGGTAAGGCTCTGGGCCAGCACCGAGAAAAGGACGACTCCGTAGGTGCAGGTCAGCAGCAGTTCCTTTTCCGGCAGGGCGGGAAGGGAAAGGGCCATGGCCACCGAAAGGCCCCCCCGCAAGCCACCCCAGGTCAGGATGGGCACCAGGCCCCTTGGGGACCCCCTCCACTGCAGGACTCCCACGGGCAGGAGAACGGATAGGAAGCGG
>JAICXI010000109.1 GCA_025980505.1 bacterium
CGCCGCCAGTGAACCGAGGAAGGTCAATACCCAAAGCCAAGCCGCGGCTTCCTGAAGCCAGGGTTTCCGAGTTGCGCGGTAGGCCAGGAGGGCCAGAAGGGCCAAGAGGGGACAAGCCACGGGGAAATGAACCAAGGGGGGATGCAAGGGACCGAGCCAAGGGGCCAGGATTTCCAGCATGGGCAACTCCTTCAATCCAAAAATGAAAGACGACCCGGGGGGTCTTCAACCGTGCCGCGGGTGTTCACCGCAAAGACTGAACCATCGCCGGACAACGACTATAATGAAAACGGAACGTAATTTTCCATCCAAAGGCGCGTTTTTGAGAAAGACTTTCCCGGCCGTTCCCTTTCCCCGGAAAAACCTGTGGTTTTTTTTCGGCTTGTTTTGCCTGGCCAACGGCCTTCTGGCCTATTTCAACCTGTCCCCGACGGGGGAGAAAGGCCTATGGGTCTTCGGCCTGGTCGTGCCGGGCGCAGTGGCCGCTTGGTTTTACAGCCGGCCTTCTTCCCGGGTGAGGCCTGTTTTTGAGGAAGAGTTTCTTCCTTCGGTCCCCCCCTGGTTCTTCCTTCTCTTATTACTAGCGGCGGCCTTTTTTCGTTTCATTGACTTGACCCGGCTTTCCCAATGGCCCCTCACTGACGAGGCTAAAAGCGGGTATTTTTCGATGCAATTCGCCGCCCAGGGAAAAATCCGGCTTTTGTACGATTTCAGCCAGCTTCCGCCCTTTTACATTTGGCTGCAAGGCCTTTTTTTCAGGGTCTTCGGCGTTTCCCTGGATTCGCTTTGGGCGTTGCCGGCCCTCCTGTCCCTCCTGGCCGCGGCCGCCAGTTATCCCGCGGCCCGGGTCTTTTTCAGCCGGTCCCTTTCCTTGGCGTTTTTCTTCCTGGCCGCCTTCAGTTTCTGGCCGCTTTACGTGGGACGGTTCTCCCATCCGGGATGCCTTTTGCTTTTGTGGGAATGGTTGGTCCTCTGGCTCCTGGCCGCTTTCCTGAAATCCCCGGGGGGCCCGCGGGCCCCGCGCGCGGCTTTGGGTTTGGGACTTTTAACCGGGGCGGGATTCTATACCTTCACTTCCTGGCCCAGCCTGGCCCTGGTCGCAACCCTTTCCCTCTTGGGTTCCTGTTGGGCCGGCCGGTGGGGGATCCCGGGTGAAAAGCACCCCCGAACCTCCAGGGCATCGGAAGGGTACGCCCACCCGCCGACGGGGTCTGGGCGTTGGAAACCATTTTTCCTTTTCCTGGGAGGGATGGTCCTGGTCCTGTTGCCGCTGGCAGGGGCCTGGCTTTCCCAAGGTTACGGGGGCTACATCCGGCACGTCTGGATGTTCAACTTGAAAGAGCCCTGGCTCCCCCAACTGGCCTGGGCCTTCCGCGACGTCGGGGCTTTTTTCTGGAAGTCCCGGCTCCCTTCCAACCTCTTCGCCTACAAGCCCTTTTGGGGCGGTTACTTGAACCCGCTGCTGGGGGCCCTTTGTTTTATCGGCGCCCTGGAAATGGCGCGGCTGCGTTCCCACCCCTTGGCGCGTTTTTGGTTCCTGGCCTTGCCCGTGCTTTACCTCCCGGGTTTCCTGACGGGGGGAGTTGAAATGTTCCGGGTGCTCCCCCTGCTTCCGTTCCTGCTTGCGGGCGCAGCCGTCGGGGCCGCCGTCCTTCTTTCCGCCCTTCCCGCCGCCCGGCGGCCCCTGGTGGGAGTGCTCCTTCTCCTGGTTTCGGTGGGATTGGACAGCCACCACCTCTTTGGGGTTTACGGCTCGGTTTGGTCCCATCCCGGCGACAATTGGTTCGCCTCCAAATCCCTGGACCGGCTGCGAGCCTATTCGATCCTTAAAAAGGCGGCCGAAAAAGAAGGCCCGGGGATCATTCTCACGCGGCTGGTGCCGGACCTTTACGACCAAAGCCTGCCGCTGGCCACCGATGGGTTCAATGCCGAAGAAAACGGGGGGGCGGTCCAAGCCCGGTGGGCCGCCCTTCTGATCAACGTCCATTACCAGCCCTATCTGCAAAAAGAGGTTCCCGGGGGACGGTGGTTTTGGCTGGCCCCCGACATCGACCAACCCCAAGGGGGGCTTCTGTTGGGACTCTTCCCGCTCCCCTCGGCCCATCCGGACGTCCTGCGCCGGTGGGTCCGCGCCGACCGGGCCATGGCCGGCCTGGTGGCCCCGACTTTCGATTTCCGGGACTACAAGTCCCGGCGGCCGATCCTTCAAAAGCTCGGGGAGCTGTACCCCCTTTTTCAAGGCGACCGGTTCCTGGAAGCCTGTTATTGGGAGAAAATAGCGGAAAACAATTATGGGGACCTGGATTACGCCGCCCAAATCCACGCCTTAAGGGAGGCCATTGTAAAGGGCCTCCCCGCCGCCCATCTTTATAACGGCCTGGGGTCCCTTTACTTCCGCAGGCACCACTTGCGGGAAGCCCGGCAGGCCTTCGGGGAGGCGCTCCGCTGCCAACCCAACCACACCTCGGCGGCGGCGGGGCTGGAG
Source organism: bacterium (assembly GCA_025980505.1). GTDB lineage: Bacteria > Oederibacteriota > Muellerivitia > Muellerivitales > Muellerivitaceae > JAICXI01. The sequence continues at coordinate 2,486 of JAICXI010000109.1, forward strand.
ATGCTGGAAAAGATGGAAAAAACCGGTCAACTTCCGGAAGACTGAAACCGGATGGGACCACAGGGTCGCACCGGGCGCCCCAAAGCAAAACAAGAAATTCGAGTTTACTTCATATTGAACCTCCGCCTTTCGTAGTTCTTGGCGTCTTGGCGGCTTGGTGGTTAAATGAGGTCGTTTTTCACTTTTGAAGGAGGAGCTTCTTGAGCCCACCGTCCTTTCAACGGCCGCCCGAAGTGCCGCCGGAGATCACCTTCATCTCCCTGCCCACCACCCTCGCCCAATTCCACCACCTGCCCATCCACGTTCCGGTTTGGATCCATCGGCAGGAGGAAGTGAAGGAAAAGGGTTACAACTTCCAGGAAGGGGTCCGCGTCATGGAAGCCCTCCTGGAAGAGGCGCCCGGAATCCCGGGGGCCTACCTTTACCAGTTGTTCATCCGGAAATGGCCCAAGTTGATGGATATCAACCCCTATTTCCAATCGGGGCGCGTCGCCGAGGCCATTCCGAAGTTGGTGGAAATCCTGGAGATCGACCCCGAATGCCCCCTGACCTGCTTCCAGCTGGGTTATTGTTTCCGGGTCACGGGGGAGCTGGAAAAATCCGAGTCGTTCTACAAACAATCCCTGCGCATGGCGCCCGAGGCCGGATGGATCTACAGCAACCTGGCCCGGACCTACCGGGTCATGGGGGAAAGGTCCAAGGCCGTCGAGGCTTTTTGGAAGGCCCTGGAACTGATGCCCGGGGACCATTTTGTCCTGGAACAATTGATGGAAATGGGCGAGCTTTTCGCCATCCCCCACAAGAGTGGAAAAGAGGGGGAAGCCGCCGTGGCTTTCGTCAAAAGGGCCGATTACGAAAAAAAGATGCGCGAGATCCTGGAGAAGGAGAAGGACCCGGCCGGCCTGGTGAAGCTGGCCTGGAAAGCCCTCCAGGACCGGCTTTTCGAGCCCGCCTGCGAGGCTTTTGAGAAGGCGCTGGGGCAAAGGCCCGATTTAAAGGAAGCCCTCCTGGGGTTGGGGACGGCCCACCTGGAAGCGGGCCGGCTCCGGGAAGCCGAGCGGTTCCTGACCGAGTTCCTGGAAGACAACCCCGAGTCGGCCGCCGGCCATTTGAACCTGTTCAAGGTCTTCCTGGCGCAGGAAGAAATGGACCTGGCCTGGGAGGAAATCCAGACCGCGGTGCGGCTGGATCCGGGCCGGCTGGACGCCTTGAGGCAGCTTTACTTCCTTTTCCGCCAAACCGACCGCAGGGAGGAAGGGTTGTCCTTCCTGGACCAGCTGGCCTCGGACCATCCCCAAAGTTACGCCGCGCTTCTGGTCAAGGCCCAAGCCCTTTGTGAGGAATCGAAGTGGCCCGAGGCCCAGGACTCCCTGGAACAAGCCCTGAGCCGCGCTCCGGGGCAGGAAGAAGTCCTGCTGGTTTACACTTCCGAACTGGGAAAAAGGGGGAAGCGGGAGGAACTGATCGGGCTTTTGAATTCCCAAACCGGGCCCCTGCCGCTTTCCCTGGTCATCAACCTCGCCCTGGCTTACAGCCAAACCGACAGGATTGAAAAGGGGAAGGAGGCCCTGGAGCGGTTCCTCGAGAGGCCCGGCTTGAATCCCCTGGACGAGGAGCGGGCGCGGGGACTTTTGAGGGAATTGGAGAAATAACGGCCGGCCATGGGGCCGCTTTAATCTTCCAGGGAGAGGATCTGCCGGTTGGGAGTCCGGGTGGACTCCTTGAACTTCCGGTGCAGCATGGGATTGATCACCAGGGTTCCGGTGCTGTACAGGTTCCGGATCCTTTCCAACTCGGGTTTCTGGTCCGACAGCAGGTAATCGCAGCGGTTCAAATGGTCCGCCACCAGGCACAAGCCGGTGTTGTGGCGTTTCCAAAATTCCAACGAGTTGTCCAACAACAGGATCGGCGTCGAGCTGTTCCGGATCTTCTCTTCCTCCGAGGGAAGAAGGCCGCCGTGGTACACGAAGAGAAATGCGGGGTCGAAGCGGTATTTGATCTTCCGGACGGCGTCGATGAAAAAAACGCCCGAATCGGCCACCACCAACCGGGTATGGAGGTAATTGCGGGTCTGTTCCCGGAAAGACAGGTAGCGGACCGGATCCACCGCCATCCCGGCGAACTTCAGGTTGCGGTACTCCTCATGGATTTCCTTGCTCATGCGGCCCAGGGCGTCCAATTGTTGGGGTGTAAGTTGTTGCATAGATCCCGTCCGATATTAAAGCGAAAATCGATTTCAACGATTCTTGCCTTATACCTTATCACAATTTCTAAATTCCAATTATGCGAAGCCCCAAAATGGCCTTCCTTGGGGAGAAGGGTCGCCGGAAAACTCCCGAGTAAAAGCGCTTTGAAAAGGATTTGAACGATAAAAGTCCTTGGAGCCTTCGCCCCAAATTCGAACTCTAAAAGTTTATAAAACTGACTCGGAGAACGGAAGGGGTTCGGGTTTTCCTTCGCGCCGGGAAGGGGTAACCCCCGCCGGGGCGGAAGGCTAATCGTCGCCCAAAGCCGCGTAGGTTTTGGGCGAGGTCCAAGCAATGAAACCCATGGCGAGGAACAAGACGTCCCGTAAGACCGTCAGCCACGTGGCGGTTTCATTCGAATCCGAATCAAAGCAACTGCAATTCAACTCGATGCCGTGCGCCAGGGCCCAGGACAGGGAAAAAGCGTAAACCAACATCAGGACGCAAAAGAGGAAAGCGGCGCCCCGCCGCTTGACCCCCAGCGCCAGGCTTATCCCTGCGAAAAACTCAAGCCAGGGGATGACCACGCCGGCCAGTGGGACCAGGGAGGAGGCCAACACCTGGTAATTGCCCACGGCCTCGGAAAATTTGGCCGCGTTCCCCAACTTGTCCAGGCTGGCGCCGACCAGGAGGAACCCGCAGACGACCCTTAAAAGGGTGTCGGCGGCCTTTTCCCCATCCAAGCCCGGGAAAACCCGGAATTTCCGGGGGCCGATCCTTGCGGCAAGCCACAAGAGCAGGAGGACCAGGGTGGCCAAACAAAGCGACGGGTCGCCGGCCAGTTTGTCGATCACGGTTCTTCCCCCGATCGGATGGGATATCCGGCCGCCTTCCATTGGGGCCAGCCCCCGAAAAATACCTTTACGTGGACGTAGCCCAGGTTGGCCAGGCGGCGCGCCAAGAGGATGGAAAGCTCGCAACCCGAACCGTGGCAATAGGCGATGATTTCCTTGTTTTTATCGGGCAAAAGCGGGAGCACCTGGGGGGCGGCCTGGTCGAAATCATCGGCGTAAAAATTCAAGGCGCCGGGGATGTGGCCTTCCTTGTATTCCTCAGGGGGGCGGGCGTCCAGGAAGATGGAACTGTTGCGGTCGAAACGGTTCTTGGCGCCCGACAGGCTTAGGCGCACCACGTCCTCCGCCTCCCCTGGAAGAGGTGTGGGGGTCGCCGAAACCCGCGGCCGGTCCGGGAAAGGTTTGAACCCCGCATAAGAAACGGCTCCGGAAGCCCGGCGGGTTTTCAAGCTGTCCATCAGGCCGTGGCCTTTCGGCGCGGGGGTTTTCAATTCGATGCCATAGGGAAAAAGGAGGTTGAAGAGGACGGCCAGGGCGGCGGAAAACAGCAAAAGGTCCCAGGCCTGCCGGAAGGATTTCTTCCAAAAAAGGGGCCGGGACCCGGGGGGGACTTTTTTTAAGATATCTTGGGAACGCCGGGGGGCCATCGTCACTCCGTCCGTTTTCGCCTTGTCCCGCCGGTCCCGGGATTCCGTCAAACCGCGCCGGTCGGGTCCTCCATGGGGCTCCATTATGGACGGGATGGGGAAAATGTCCAGAAGGGGGCCCTGGCTTTGTCCTCCCCGCGGGAAAGGGAAGACCCGGGCTTTTTGGCGCCCCGTCCACCCCCCTCCTTTAACAGGGTGTTGAAAATACTTTTCAGCACCCTGTTAAAGCCTTTTTCCACGTGTCTTCGGGTAGAATGATGCGACTTTAAGGGAGTTCCCGTGAGCAACCAAATCACCATCACGCGCCAAAACGTCTTTGTCATCGCCTTCTTCGTGCTCCTGATCGGGCTTTTGAGCCTGTTGTTTTCCCTCCTGGAGCCCTTCCTGCGCTCC
>JAICXI010000470.1 GCA_025980505.1 bacterium
ATCATGCGGCCGAACACTTCCGCTTGTTTGGCGCGGTCCGAGGAATGGTAATAATCCAGGCCGATCTCGCCGATGGCCTTGGGACCCGTTTCCCGGGCCAACCGTTCGATTTCAGCCAACTCGGCCTCGCCGAAACGGTCCACATCCGAGGGGTGGCCTCCCACGGTGTGGAAGACCCGGCCCGGGTACCGGGAGGCGATTTGGGCGGCCGCCGCCGAGGTCTTCTCGTCGGTGCCGATGGTGACCATGACTTGCACGCCGGATTCCGCGGCATTCCGGAGGACCCGTTCCTCGTCGGAGGCCAAACGCTCGTCGTCCAAGTGGCAGTGGGTATCAATCAACATGGCCGTCAACGACCTTTCTCACCCTCAAGGCTCCAAGAACGGCAAAACCGAAGATTTAACGCCTTATCTTCTCAAAGCCGTTCCGGGTGAACTTAGTGCCCTTGGTGGTTCAATTTATTTCTTTTTTTCGATTCGCGGGAAAAGCGGCTGGCCCTTGGCGATCTTCTGCCCCACCGGAATTTTCCCCCATTCCTCGGTTTCCGAAAGCGAATGCCGGTGCACGTCGTCCGGGTACCCCAGTTGGTTCCAGATGGAGCCGGCCGTGAAGGGCATGAAGGGCGCGATGGAAAGGGCCGTGACCCGCAGGGATTCCATCAGGGAAACCATCACCGTGGCCAGCTTTTCCCTGCCCGCGTCGCCTTCCTTGGCGATCTTCCAGGGGGAGGTTTCCTCGATGTACTTGTTGGCGCGCTTGACCAGTTCCCAGGCCTGCGACAAGGCCGTATGGAATTCCTGGTTCTCAAGGGCTTTCCGGGCCGCCGGGGCGTAAGCCTTGGCCACGGCGGAGAGCTGGCCTTCCAGGTCGCCCGTCGGGCCCGCCGGGGGGGCCACGCCCGCGAAATACTTTTCCAACATGGTCAGGCTGCGGCTCACCAGGTTCCCCAGGTCGTTGGCCAGGTCCCCGTTGAAGCGCAGTTCAAAGGCCTCGGTGGTGAAGGTGCCGTCCAGGCCGAAGACCACTTCCCGCAGCAGGTAATAGCGAAGCGCGTCCGGGCCGTAGAGCCCGATCACGTCCATGGGACTGATGACATTGCCCAGGCTTTTGGACATCTTTTCCCCGCCCATGTTGATGAACCCCGTCCCGAAAACCTTCTTGGGCAGTGGAATCCCGGCCGCCATGAGCATGGTGGGCCAGATGGTGGCGTGGAAGCGAAGGATGTCCTTGCCGATGAGGTGCACGTCGGCGGGCCAGAACTTTTTATACTTTTCCCCGTCCGGCCAGCCCAGGGCGGTGACGTAGTTGAGGAGCGCGTCGAACCAGACGTAAAGGGTCGTGGCTTCGGGAACCGGCGCCGGGATTCCCCACTTCACGGTGGAGCGGGTGATGGAAACGTCGGCCAGGCCCGGTTGGATGAAGTTGTTGACCAGCTCGTTCTTGCGGCTGGGCGGCTGGACGAAATCGGGGTGTTCCGCCAGGTGCTTCTCCAGCTGCTTTTGGAACTTGGACATGGCGAAAAAGTAGTTTTCCTCCTTGATGCGTTCCACGGGCCGGCCGCAGTCGGGGCAGCTTTTCGTCCCGTTCGGGCCCTCCTTCACTTCCGAATCCTGCAGGAACTTCTCGTCCGGCAGGCAGTACCAGCCCTCGTAATGGCCCTTGTGGATGAAGCCCGCGTCCATCACCTTCTTGAAGAAGGCCTGGCAGGCCTTCATATGGTCCTCGTCGGTGGTGCGGATGAACCGGTCGTATTGGATCCCCAGCTTCGCCCAGACTTCCTTGAAACGCTCCACCACCTGGTCGGCCAGTTGCTTGGGCTCCAGGCCCTTTTCCTTGGCGGTCTTCTCGATCTTCTGCCCGTGCTCGTCGGTGCCGGTCAGGAAATAA
>JAICXI010000116.1 GCA_025980505.1 bacterium
AAGGAATTTAAGAAGGCCCTGGACATCAACCCCCAATTCCAGAAAGCCCTTACCAATTCGGCGGACGCCGAGGAGCTCCACAAGAAGGTTTTGGCGGTTTTGAAGAAAGCCTTGATGCCGGCGGGGTGACCCGGGAGGGCGCCTTCTAACCCAAGCGCACGCAACCCATCACGGGAGCCGGATTGAAGAAGGGTTGGGGGATTTAAAAGGGCCTGAAAAGGGCGGCTATTCTTCCGGGACGGGGCTGAGGGAATAGTTGGTTTCGAGGAACTTGATGTGCTCGGGAGTGATCCTTTCGAAATTGACCCCGTAAGCGTAACGTCCCATGGACTTCATGGGGTTCTTGCGGGCCCAAACGACTTTTCCGGCGTAGGAAACCAGGTGGCTTCCATCCAGTGAATCCAATTCCAAGGCGATTCCGGTATTGTTGTCGAGGGCTTTGTTGGAGTAGATTTGGGCCCCCGTCGAGCTCACATTGACGAGTTGAGCGCGAAACTCTTCGCCATCCCGGATGGGGTCGGCAATCCGTCCTTTAATGGATTTCACCATCACGACCCGGCGGTTGGTCCGCTTGTTGTTCTTGGTATGGGGCCTGAGGATTTTTTTCATGACCTTATCCTTTGGATGGGTGTTTGAGCGGCTATAGCATAACATCTCCCCCAAAAGGGCGGAAGCAAAACAATGGCGAGGAATACGCAGAAATGACAAAGGTTCGAGTCAGGTTCGCACCCAGCCCCACGGGCTACCTTCACGTGGGCGGGGCCCGCACGGCCCTCTTCAACTGGCTTTTCGCCCGGCACTCGGGGGGGAAGTTCATCCTGCGCATCGAGGACACCGACCGGGAAAGGTCCAAGCCCGAATACGAGGAAGCCATCCTGCGCGACCTCCAATGGCTGGGTTTGGATTGGGACGAGGGGCCCTCCATCGGGGGAGCCTGCGGTCCCTATCGCCAGACCGAGCGGGCCGCCCTTTACCGGGAACAACTCAAAAAGCTCCTGGCCGCGGGGAGCGCCTACCATTGTTTTTGCACCCACAAGGAACTGGAAGCGGAGCGTTCCGAGGCCCAGGCCGTCGGCAAGATCTACCGTTACTCGGGGAAGTGCCGGAACCTGCCGCCGGAGGAAGCGGAAGCCAAACGCAAGGCCGGCCTGCCCTTTTCGGTGCGGCTCAAGGTGACGGAGGGTGTCACCACCTTCACCGATATCATCCGCGGGGAAGTCTCGGTGGACCACAAGGAAATCGACGACTTCATCCTGGTGCGCAGCGGCGGGGAACCCACCTATAATTTCGTGGCCACCATCGACGACGCCCTCATGGAGATCTCCCACGTCATCCGCGGGGACGACCACCTTTCGAACACGCCCAAACAAATACTACTTTACCGGGCCTTGGGGCTGCCCGCCCCCCTTTTCGCGCATATTCCCCTGATCCTGGGGCCGGACCGGACGCCGCTTTCCAAGCGCCACGGCGCCAACGCGGTGGGGGAATTCAAAAGGAAGGGTTATCTGCCCGAGGCCCTGATGAACTACCTGGCCCTTTTGGGCTGGTCCGTGGACGGAAAGACGGAAATTATTTCCAAGGACGACCTTATCAAGAGGTTCGGCCTGGAGCGGGTGGTGAAAAGCCCGGCTTGTTTCGATTATGAGAAACTCCAATGGCTGAACGGCCATTACATCCGGCTGGCCGACGAGGAACGGATCTACCAGCTCTGCCTCGAGTATTTGTGGGACGCGGGCGCCATCAACGATGATTTCATGCAACAAGGCGGCCTGGCCCTGAAGCGGATGATCGGGACGGTGAAAAACAGCCTCAAAACCATCTCCGACGTGGGGGAGCAGCTGACTTATTTCCTGGGCGAAGTCCACACTTACGACCCGCAGGCCATGGCCAAATACCTGGTCCCCGAAACCCTGCCGGTCCTGGAACATGCCGTCCGGGTCCTGGAGGAAACGGTGGCGTTCGACGCCATGTCCCTGGAGGAAAAATTCCGGGGCGCCGCCGCGCAAAGCGGCCGCAAATTCGCGGAGTACGTTCACCCCATGCGCCTGGCCGTCACGGGGCGCACCATGAGCCCCAACTTGTTCGAGTTGATCGAGATCCTGGGCAAGGGCCGGTGCATCGTCCGGCTCAAGCGTTTTATCCAGATGATCAAGGCCACCCTGGTTCCGACCCAAAAGTGAGGGCCGGGCCCGGGCCGTCTTGGGTTGCTAAAAGGGGCCCTTTCCGTTAACCTTGGTTCGGCCGGATCGAATTCGTCTTTTGAAGGGGAGCGGTAGGGCCCCGATTTTCATTATTCCAGAAAAAAGGAGAACCGGGCATGTCCACCCATATCATCGAGTTTGTCTTCCAACGAGGCGATAAAAAAGGCCGCTTAAGGCCGGTCAACCGCAAGGATTGGGCCCAGATCGTCGGCTGGTGGAACGACCCCGAGGTCCGGAGGCTCTTTGACGTCCATTTCGTGGACCAGACCTTTTCGGACGCGGAAAAATGGTTCGCCAAGGCCGGGTCGGAAGAGGAAGAAAAACTTCCCCGGTCCTTCGTCATCGAGGTGGATTTGGACGGCAAATGGGTGCCGGTCGGCACGGCCGAGTTCTACAACGAGCGGCCGTCCCACAAAACGGCGGAGTTCGGGTTCCTCATCGGGGACAAGAACTGGTGGGGGAAGGGCATCGGCACCGAGACCGCCAAACGCATGGTCCGCTACGGGGTGGACCAGGTCGGCTATAAGCGCATCGGGGCCGTTTCGGCCGCCTACAACGTGCGTTCCTTGAACGCGCTCCAGAAGGCCGGCTTCCAGATCGAGGGAATCCGCAAAAGCTACGTCTTGCGGGACGGGGACTACCACGACCAAACCATGATGTCGGTGGTTCGGCCGGATTGACGGGAAAAGAGAAACCTTAAGGGGGCGAAACCCACCGGGGTTTCCCTCCTTGCCCCGCGGTTTTGGGCCCAAAATTTTGGGTTGAAAATCCGGGCCTTATGCTACAATTCCACCTTCTTCCGCCCGCCTTTTAGTCCCGGCTTTCCTGATTGGGAGATCGTCTAATGGTAGGACAGCAGATTCTGGATCTGCTTATCGTGGTTCGAGTCCACGTCTCCCAGCCATTTTTCCCTATGAAGATTGATATGAGAAAATGACATGTCCTTCTTTCAAGAGGTAGGTTCTAAAAGTGTTCATGAAGGGCAGCCACTCGACTCGCTCCGCTCGCTCGCGGCAGGCCATTGGCTGGCCCGGGCGGGAGGGCGGTTCCCATTTCGGAACATAGGGGTCACGGAACATAGGTGACCCTAATGTTCCTTAATGTGTAAGCGCATATCTTAATTGTTCGCTGGGCCCCCAAGCCGATCGAAATCCTTTTCCGTTTCCTCCTTTCGTTTCCGATTCGTCCGCGTCCCCTCCGCTTCCCGTGACTTTCCGCCTTCCGAATTTTGACCCTATCCGAGGTTCCTTTGTACAACCTTTTTTTCTTCCGCGGAGAAAACCGTTTACCCAAACACCAAAGCATATTTTGTACCAGGGAAGCGGAGGATGAAAACGATGCAAATTGGAAAATAATAAATTTGTGAAAAACATTTTTGCGACCGGCCGTTTTTAGACGGGAATATAATCCCGTTGTCGCCGGGTTTTGAGATCGCCTCCCTAGCCGCGCCATTTTTAGTCCGAAGGAGTCTCTGGAATGGAAAAGGAAAATCCAAAGCCGAAGTTGCCGTTGTCCGTTAAAAACCCCGAAGGCCAATCCTCCGAATCGACCGCGGCGCTTCTGCGGGAACTGGTGGCCCACTTGCGCCAGAACCGGACCCAACTGCGCGAGGAATGGGTCCGCCGAATCATCGAAGCCAAACTGCTGATGGCCATGACGAAGGAGGAGATTTTCGCCGAAGCCACCTCGGTGTACGACAACTACGTGGAAGTGTTGGAGTCGGGACGCGTGGAAGCCTTGCAGGCCTACGCCCGAAACCTTTCGGAACGCATTATCCCCCGGGGGGTGGAGACGCAGGAAGTCCTGGGTATCGTGCTTCTTTTGCGCGACGTTTTGGCCAGGTCCCTTTTCGGCAAATACCAGGCCGATTTCGCGCTCTTGAACCGGGTTTTGGACGCCTATGAACCGGCCGCCAACCGCATCGCCAATACGGTGGGCGTGGGTTTCGTCCAGGAACGGGAACGCATCATCCGCCAGCAACAGGAAGCCATCCGGGAACTTTCCACGCCGGTGCTCCAGGTCCGGGAAAGGCTCCTCATCCTTCCCATCATCGGGGTCATCGACTCCCAAAGGGCCCGGCAGGTCACCGAACAGCTGCTCCGGGGTATCCGCGCCAACCGCGCCAAAGTGGTGGTCATCGACATCACGGGCGTTCCCGCGGTGGACGCCACGGTGGCTAACCACTTGGTGCAGACGGTCGACGCTTCCCGCCTCATGGGCGCCAGCGTGATCGTGACGGGCCTTTCCTCCGAAATCGCCCAGACCCTGGTGACCATCGGGGTGGACTTGGGCAAGATCAACGCGGTGGGCGACCTGCAGGGGGGCATCGAGGAAGCGGAGAGGCTCCTCGGCTACAAGGTCATCATCGAGGAAACGCCCCAGGGCGAACAGAAAAAACAGGCCTGACGCCCCATGCGCGTTCCCATCCATAAACAGGGGTATTACCTCATCGCGGCCATCCAGGCGGCCCTGACCGATGCGGACCTGCTGCAGCTGCAGGACGACCTTTCGGGCAAGGTGGGCCAGTACCGGTCCAAGGGTGCCATCGTGGACGTGACGGCCTTGGACGTGATGGATTCCTTCGCGGTGCGCACGCTTCGTTCCATCGCCCACATGCTGCGCTTGCGCGGGGCCGAGACCGTCATCGTGGGCATCCAGCCCGAGGTGGCCTTCGCCATGGTCCAACTGGGCTTGACGCTGGAGGATGTTGCCACGGCGCTCGACCTGGAAGAGGGGCTGGCTTACCTGGAAGACAAGACCAAAGGCGGAGCCTGACATGGACAACGGCATCCGCGTGACCATCCGGTCGGACATGGACATCGTGACGGCCCGGGAGCAAGGCCGGGCCCTGGCGGAGAAAATCGGCTTTTCGCAGGTGGAGCGCACGGTCATCGCCACCGCCATTTCGGAAATCGCCCGCAACATCGTGGAGCACGCCCAAGAAGGGGAAGTCCTGCTCGACCACTGCCAGCACGGCGCCAAGCGCGGCATCCAGATCACGGCCCGCGACAAGGGACCGGGCATCCCCGACGTGGCCCGCGCCATGCAGGACGAATATTCCACGGGCAAGGGGCTGGGCCTGGGCCTGCCGGGTTCCAAGCGGCTGATGGATGAATTCGAGATCCAATCGGAAAAGGGGCAAGGTACCACCGTCACCATGCGCAAATGGATGCCCCTATGAGCTCCAACTCCCTCCGGCCCGAGGACTTGATCGAGTGGGGGGTGGCTTCCGCCGTCATGCCGGGTGAATCGGAATCGGGGGATTCTTTCGTGGTGGAAGGGTTCGACCAGGGGGTCCTGGTGGGCGTGGTGGACGGCCTGGGCCACGGTTCGGACGCGGCCCTGGCCGCCCGGACGGTGGGCGCCACCCTGGCGGATTTCGCCCGGGAGTCGGTGATCGCCTTGTTCCGGCACTGCCACGAGTCGGCCCAAAAAACCAGGGGCGTGGTCATGAGCCTGGCCTCCTTCAGCAACAAGGACAGCACCATGACCTGGGCCGGCGTGGGCAACGTGGAGGGCCTGCTTTTAAGGGCCGACGCCAACGCCAGCCCGGCCGCCGAATACCTCCTTTTGAGGTCGGGCGGCGTGGGCTTCAACCTGCCGGAATTGCGCGCCACGGTGATCCCCATCCTGCGGGGGGACATGCTCATCTTCGCCACCGACGGCATCCGCAGCAACTTCTCACAAGCCCTCCTACAGAACCTGCATGAGACTCCCCAACGGATCGCGGAAAGGATCCTGGCCCAGAACAAGAAGGGAACCGACGACGCGCTGGTCCTGGTGGCGCGCTACAAAGGGGGCGCCGAATGATCCGCAAGAGTCGACCGCACGCCGGCCGTCCAGGGCGGGTTTCAGCCCGCACCGGGGAGGTTTGAGATGACTTCCGCGATTTTGTCCAAGGTCAAGGAACGTTACGCCCAAGCCCTCCGGGACTACCTCACGGGCAAGGGGGAGGAAGCCCTGCGGCAGGCCTACGAGATCGGCAGGGAGGCGGTGGCGGAAGGCGTCACCCTTTTGGACATGGCCGCCATCCACCGGGAAGCCTGGCTCCGGTTCCTGGGGGCGGCGGGGCCGTCGGAAAAGGACGGGGCCGCCTTTGACTTCCTCGCCGAAACGCTCTCGCCCTTCGAGATGATCCAGCGGGGCTACCGCGACGCGGTGGCGTCGCTTAGGCGGCG
>JAICXI010000334.1 GCA_025980505.1 bacterium
CCAAAAGGCAGGACGCGAAGGGAAAATAAAAGGAAAACCCGGGCCGTTCCACCCGGATATCCCCCGGCAGCCTTCCTAAAAAGGGGATTTTCCCGGCCAGCAAAATGCCCCCCCCCAGCACAAAGAAAAGGACGCCGATCCCGACCCGCCATTTCCCCACGGACGAAAGATCCGACACGATCGGCCCTCCATTGAAAGACAATAAAAAAGGGCGGTCGTTGACCGCCCTTGTGGCGTCCGAAAAAATCATTGGTTACTTCTTGAGTACTTGGTCCTTGACCTTGTCCCAATCGGCGAGGAATTTTTTCAATCCGATGTCGGTCAGCGGATGGTTGAAGAGCATCTTCAACACGCTAAAGGGCATGGTCCCCACGTGGGCGCCCGCCAACGCGGACTGGACCACGTGCTGGGGGTGGCGGAGGGAAGCGGCCAGGACCTGGGTGGGGAACCCGTAGTTTTTGTAAATCTTGACAATCTCCCCCACCAATTGCATCCCATCCTGGGAAATGTCGTCCAGGCGCCCCACGAAAGGGCTGATAAAAGTGGCGCCCGATTTGGCGGCCAAAAGGGCCTGGGACGGTGAAAAGCACAAGGTCACGTTGACTTTGATGCCTTCCTGACTCAAGGTCCGGCAAGCCCGGATTCCGTCCGGAATCAAGGGGACCTTGACCGTGACGTTGTCGTGCAACTTGGCCAGCACGTGGCCCTCTTTGATCATCCCCTCGTAATCGGTGGCGGTGACTTCCGCCGAAACCGAACCGTTCACCAGGGCGCAGATTTCCTTGATGCGGTCGTGGAAACCGACGCCCTCCTTGGCCACCAGGGACGGGTTGGTGGTGACCCCATCCACCAGGCCCCACGCTACCCCCTGTCGGATTTCATCAATATTGGCTGTGTCCAAAAAGAATTTCATGGCGGCAATCCCCTTTCCTTTTCAGTAAAAAATTATCGGCTTTCCCATTTTAAATGTCAATCAAGTCGCCGGAATCTTCCCCCCTTCGAAATCCGGCTTATGCCTTGTTCCTTTTTCTTATCGCAAGGCGTGAAAACCAAATACCCAATTCGTAAAGGAAAACCAGCGGAACGGCCACAATAGTCTGGGTGACGGGATCGGCGCTGGGTGCGATGAAGGCGGCAAGGATAAAAATGCCGAGAATGGCGTGCTTGCGCTTTTGCGCCAAAAAGGCCGGCGTGGCCAATCCGATTGAAACCATGGCCGCCAAAACCAGGGGCAGTTCAAAGACGCATCCAAAGACCAGCAGGAAATTCACCACGAAGTTGAAGTATTCCTCGAGGGTCCATTGGGGAAGGAAATGGTAATCCAGGTTGTAACGGATGAGGAAATCAAGCGCCAGGGGGATGATCGCGAAATAACCGAAAGCCAGCCCCGCACTGAAGAAGAACAAGCCCAGGGAAAAAACCATCAACACGCCGGACCGTTCATTGGGCTTTAAGGCCGGTGAGGCGAAAGACCATAGTTCCCTCAGGACAAAGGGGGAAGCCAGGATGAGGCCCACCACCGTGGCCAGTTTCATGTTGATCATAAAAGCTTCGATGGGGGAAAGGGTTTGAAGGCTGTGGACCTGGCCCGCGAACTGCGGGAACCGGGCTTGGACGGCCTCGAAGGGGCGCAGGAGCACGGCGAAAAGCAGGTCGGACCGCCAAAAAGCCAGCCCCACCCCCACCGCGATCCCGATGAGCGAACGGATAAGGGCCCGGCGCAATTCGGTCAAATGTTCGGTCAAGTAGCGGGGCTTATCCTGGCTCGGGTCGGGCATGGCGCACACTATAACACCGGCCTCCGACCCTGTCAGCCGTCGCTTCGGGGAGGTTTACTTTTTCGGCGCGGGTGCCGGGGAAAGCACCGGCACCGGGGTCAGGATGCTGTTGAAATCCACTTCCATTTCGGAAAGGACGCCGGCCGGCACAAGATCAGCTTCCTTGGACTTGTCCGAAGCCAGATAGACCTGGTTTTTGTTCCTCTTCCCAAACCGGAAAACCCGCTGGGTTCCGTCCGTCAGCGCCACGTCCACGGTAAAGGCGGGAACCGCCAAACCCGTATCGGCTCCCTTCCCGACAAATTCCCCGATGGTCATGCCGGCCAGTTGGTTCACCAGTCCTGATGCCTCGGCCTGGGCGTTGGGCCTGCCCTCCGAGACCCATTGCCCTTTCCCGTCCTTTTGGTAGGCGAAAGTCCGGCCGTTGTGGGTCACGGACAGCTTCTTGACCGCCCCGCCGTCGAACTGCAGAAGGGTCTTATCCCGGTAGTCCGAGGGGTTCACGCTCAAGGAGCTTTCGAAATAACCGCCGACCAGGCTGACGACCGGCTGGTCCCGGTCCTTGGCGAAATAGCCGTTGACCTTCAGTTTCTTACGGCCCAAAAGGATGGCACGCGAGGGTCCGCCGTCGGACGGCCACACCTCCACCTCGGCATGCGGAGCGGTCAACCCATAAACGTTCAAGTGAGCCGGATGGTCCTCGACAAACTGGTCCACCCGCAGGTTGTCAATGCTATTGAGCAGGTCCCGCACCTTGGCGGCATCGGCCTTGTCTTGGATGGGTTCGGCAATAGCCCAAGCGTTGTTTTTATCCTTCACCAGCACCACGGATTTCCCATCCTTCATCACCCTCACCTTTTGGGCCAAAACCGTGTCGGTATGAATAAAGGTATGGTCCCGAAGATCGTTCAAGCCCTTCAGGAGCGTGTCCGACGAATAGGACGGAAGCAGGTAGACCCTATTCTTATCCGGGGTTTTGAAGTACGAAAAGGAACCGTCGACCGTTTTGTCGCCGATCCAAAGGACCATGGACTTGCCGGATTTGTCGACGAAAGTGCAACGACCCCGCGGCTTTTCCAGGCCGTAATCCGAAAGATGGGGGGGATTGTCGATCGTGGTATCGGGGTTGAACTGTCCCACCGTCGTCAGCAAGGACCGGAGGGTGGTTTCATCCCCTTTGAACTGTCTGGGCGACACGATCTGCCAGGCATCCTTGGCGTCCTTTTGGATGTCGATGGGGACTCTCTCGGCCGTCAACGTCGTGCCCAGATTTTCAATCTTGATTTCCCGGACGTCATCCGCCACGAAGTTATCGAAAACCTTCGGGTTTTTCAACGGCTCCTTTTTGACGGGGCCCCGTTCGAAAAAATAAATATAACCGCCCAGGAGGGCGGCCAGGACGAGG
>JAICXI010000083.1 GCA_025980505.1 bacterium
AGCACGCCCGCCACGCGCACTGCGTCCGTCACCACCAGCCCGAAGGACGTATAAAAAAGGAAATCCCATCCTTTCAAGGAAAAACCCTTCCGCTCGGCCTCGTGGGGTTCGGACGAACAGAGGAAAAGGGTGGGGTGTTTCCAAAAAAGGAAGGCGCCCACCACGGCGTAAAAGGCGGCCATGATCGCGATATCCCGCCAGGAAACCCATCCCAGGGCCTCGCCGCTCAAGGTTCCTTGCACGTGCTCGGCGCCGTGTGGCGAATTGGAAAGCATCAAAAGGGTCGTGGCGGTGGCGAAGGCGAAGGAAATGCCGATGAAGGCCTCCTGCAGCACCGAGTGGTTCCGGTCCCAGAGAAAGCTGAAGAGGGCCGCCCCCAGCAAGGTGAAGGCGAAGGACCAGTAATAGGTGCTGGGGTCGTGGGGTTCGGCGCCCAACAGGAAGGCCACCGACTGGCCCAGGGCCGCGATCTGGGCGAGGGCCAGGTCCACGAAAATGACCCCCCGGGCCAGCACGTGCTGGCCCAAGGAGGGGAGGATCAACACCAACAAAAGACACGCCAGCATCGGCAACGCCATCACGGAAAGGAAGGTGGACATGGTTTACTTCCCCTTTCCGAGGGCTTGGGCCAGGGCCGAACCGATGAAGTCGAACTTGGAGAGGACGTCCTTGGCCTGGGGCACGCCGCCCACCTCGGTGGGAACCTCCACGGCCGTTCCCCCGGCCTTTGCCGCCAATTCCCTGCTGGCGTCCGCGTCGTAATAGGGCTGGTAGACCACCACCTTTACGCCGGCTTTTTTCATGGCGGCCGCGGTTTCGGCCAGGTAGCGCGGGTTGGGCGGGATGCCCGGTTTGGGTTCCACCGTGCCGAAAAGCTTCAGGTGGAAGCGGTCGGCGAAATACACGAAGTTTTTGTGGAAAGTGACGATGGAGGAGCCCGCGTAAGGCTTCAATTCCTTCTCCCAGCCTTTCAGGGCCGATTCGATCTTCCCGTCAAAGGCTTTGGCGTTGGCCTGGTAATCGGCGGCGTTGGAAGGGTCCAGGTCGGAGAAAACCCGGGCCAGGTGGCCGGCCACGACCTCCAGGTTCTTGGGGTCCATGTAATAGTGGGGATTGCCCAGGGGATGGATGTCGCCTTCGGCGCGACTGACCGTTCCCACGGGTTTTTCCAGGACGGGTACGCCCTCGGAGGCGTCCACGAACCCCGGGGCCCCCACTTGGATCTTGGGATTGCGGCTTCCGGGAATCACCAGGGGAAGCCAGCCCCCGTCCAGTTCCAGTCCCACGGACACGAACACGTCGGCGTTTTGGATGGCCTTCATCAGGCTGGGTTTGGCCGGCACGAAGTGCGGGTCCTCGTAGCCCTTGCACAGGCTGATCACCGAAACGTGTTTGCCACCCACGGATTCGGCCACCGAGGCCAAGTCGCTCAAAGAGGCGGCCACCTTCAAGTCCGCAAAAGCCGGCGTATTGAGGGCCAATGCAAGTATTGCTGCGAAACAAAGTTTCTTGTGCTTCATTTGCT
This sequence comes from bacterium, assembly GCA_025980505.1. GTDB lineage: Bacteria > Oederibacteriota > Muellerivitia > Muellerivitales > Muellerivitaceae > JAICXI01. The sequence goes on from JAICXI010000083.1 coordinate 1,526, forward strand.
TTTCCTTTCGCTCGGCTTTCGCCGAATTTTTAATTTTGAATCATGAATTGCGGAGACTTTTAAGCCGGAGGCCTAAAGGAATTCAAGATCGAGGATTCGGAATTCCTGATTTGTTTTTGCCTTTCCTAATATGCGTGCGGAGGGTGGAAGCCGATCACGTAGTTGAACTGCAGCATCAGCCGGTGGTCCATGGGCCGTGAAGCGTCCGCCACTTGGTCCACCTGGGCCAGGCTGTATTCCAGCCGCACCTGGGAAAACTCCGAGGGCGTCCAGGTCACGTTGGCCGAGGCCCGGCGCACGTGGCCCGTGAGGGAGGGGTCGGCCTGGGCCAGCACGTCGGTGGAGGCGTTGAAGGCTTCCTCGGCCCGGATTCCAGTCCACCAGGACTGGGACCAGCGGTACTGGAGGAAGGCGAACCAGCCGTCGCTTTCATCCTGGAAAACCCCTTCCCGGAAGGTGCCCCTCGTCAGGTATTCGGCCGAGAGGATCCATCCCCGTTGGTTCGACTGGCGCAGCGGCACGTTGCGGAAGGTGAGGTCCGCGCCGAGGACCGCGTGGATGAGGCCGTCGGCGCGGCCCGTCCCCGTGACGGCCCCGGCGCCGGCAAGGCCTGAGAATCCCAAGTCCAGGGTGGTATCGTCGTCCAGGTCGAACTCGTTCTTGAGCCGCCCCAGGACCGGGATATTGGCGTGGTCGGGAGACCCGAAGTTCAAGGGTTGGTCGGGCGCCCCTTCTTCGGCCCCATAGGCCCCCAGGGTGAGGGAGGCGTACCAGGGCAGGGGCGTCAGCCAGGAGGCTTCCACGCCTACGTCCTTGAAACCCTCCTCGCCGAGGGTGTTCACCGAAACCACGGGCGCCTGGAGAAAGGGAAAGGCGTGGGTGTGGAGCGTGCCCTGTTTGCCGAAATCCGCGCGGAATTTCCCGATCTTCAAGGAAATGTCCGGGATGGAGTCGGTAGTGGCGTAGACCTCCTCGGGGTCCACGCCGTCGGGCGAAAAGGTGATGTTGCCCGTGAGGGTCCAAGTGGGGTCCACGGCGGAAATCAGGCTGATTTCCGCCTCCTGGAATTGAGGCCCGTAGGGTTGGTTCAGGTCCGGCGCGGCCTGTTCCAGGAAAAGGGCGTTGAACCCGATGGCCGGGTTGGCCAGGTTGGAAATAATCGAGCGCGTTTGGGCGCCGGACAAAGCGGGCAGGGTGAAAAAAAGGCCGGTGACAACCAACAACTTAAGTCGATGGGACATACAACCTCCTTTGAAATCGGCTCGGAACAAGCCGTTTATTTCAAGCTAAAGGAGATTGGATGGAGGGGACCTGCCGGAAGGCGAGAAGTAGGTGAGTGAAACGTAAAAGGGCGAGAAAGTGAAAAGGAAAGTAAAAAGCAAGGCGTGGAATAAAAGCGGAGGGACGGGGGCGGCGGGAACATGGGCCCCGGTCTGTTGCCAAACGCAGAGGGCGCAATGGTCGTTGCCTTCCAACCGTCCATGATGGTGGGAAGCTTCCACCACCAGGATGGAAAGAAGAAAGGGCAAAAGGATGATGGCGATTAAAGAAAGGTGCTTTTTAAAGAAGCCCATGATCGGGCCACATTTTAGAGGGAACCCTCGGTAAAGTCAAGATGGGCCGGCCTTGGGTAGTGTCTCAGTTTGATGAGAAGTCGACTTCACCCTCACTCCGCCCTTTTACCCTGAGGCCCTCGAAGGGCTCCCCTCAAGGGAGAGGGTAGGATGAGGGGTGGCGCCGATTTTCGAGATTTTGAACTGAGACGTTACCCGGCCTTGACCCCCGGGGGGGTACCGGGGGCCTAAAAGGTCCCTTGCTCCAGGTTGTAGCCGTACCAAACGTAAAAGCCGGTGATCCCCAACGGCTGTTTCATGGCCCGCATGGCCGGGGAGTCCATGAACTCGGGCGCCTTGGAAAGGTCCGAGGCTTCGTGGACCACGTAAGCCACGTCGGACTTGCTGCCCAAACCCCGGTGGATGCTGTAATGGTCGGACTGGTAATGCCGGTTGGGATGGTAACCGTCGTCCTTGTGGGCGTTTTGGCCGCCGTGCCCTTGATTGTGCTCGGCGTCGAAAAAAGCCTTCCAGTAAACATAGGAGACCAACTCGTTTCGGGCGATCACGATACCGGCGGGTTTGGGAGGCTGGTTCCCGTAGGAACGGGGCAGGATGTCCACCCCGGACCACACAAGGGCTTCCCCCACTCCCGCCCGGTCCATGGAGGACCGATAGGCCTTGGAGTGGATGAATTCGAGGCCCCTGGCGAGGTTCGCGCATTTCAAAACCAGGATCAGCATGCCGGGGTTCTTCAGGCTTCGGTGTAGGCTGTAATTCGAGAAGCCGTTGGACTTGAAATCCGCCTTGAGGTCTTGGAAGGCCCTGCGGAAGGCTGGAAGGTCGGGGACCTTCTCGCGGATAAAGAGGCTGCCGGGCGAGTCCGGGGAAGGGAGGGGGGTATCCACGGCCCAACCGGCGCCGGCCATGAAAAAAAAAGCCAGGGCCAGGAGAGGTTTACCCGCCCCGTGGTTGGGTTTTGATACCATTCTTGACTCCCCGAAAGTCCCGAGTTTGACAGCCTTATTCTGCCTTTCTGGAAACGCCGGGGCAACCGGTATTCACGGGCCCACGATCCGTGAAATCGCCTTATTATCGTCCTCCCCATGGAAAAAAATCGAACCTTAGCCTAAAAATAGTCCTGTCTGATACAATATTCCCGATAGATGCCCCTATCGGTTAAGTCCTAAAACCACTTCTTATGCCCTTCCCTCAACCGCAAAAGGGAAGGCATAAGTTTCTTCAAAACGAACCATTAAAATTCAACCCACCCCCAGTAGGGTGGCCCGTCAGGATCGGAAGGCATTCGCCGCTGAAAAGGTGTTTGCCCTTTAGGTTTAACGAAAAACCATATCCGCTCGAATTTCCTGTCCCTAGTTCCGAAGCCTTTGCGGATTTTCGGACCCGGTCGTTTGTTTCAGCGGGGTCCCTTTATGGAGGATTCATGCCTTTCTTGACCGACGTCCTACTCCATCGCATGCGCCAACGTCAAAAACTGTTGGGACAGGAAGTCCACATGTATCAGCGGGTCATGGACGGCATGCGCCGCGGCATCCCTTTGGAATCCTTGTTCAAGTTGACCATCCGGTCCGTGCAAAAGGGTTTGGGTTTCAAACGGTGCGGCATTTTCCTCCTGGATGCGGACGGGCGCGCCATGACCCTCGCCTTGGGAGTGGACCGGCGCGGCCGGTGGGAGAGGGGAAAGGACCGGTTTCCGATCGTCCGCCGCCGGGGCGCCAACGCCTTTTCGGACATCTTCAACGGCCACCAACGTTTTTTCTTCACCAACCATCTTTCGGACCGGCAGCATGAGGGCGACCGCCAACGGGTCCCCGTGAGGAGCACGGCGGTCGTCCCCATCCAAGTGGGCGGCGGCAAGATCATCGGGGCCCTCGCCGTGGACCAACTGGACGCCCGACGGCTCATCACGCGTTCCGACGTGGCCTCCCTTTTCAATTTCGCCACCCAGGCGGGACTGGCCCTCCAATCCCTGCGGGTCCATGAACAAGCCGTGAAGCAGTCGGTCACCGACCCGCTGACCGGGCTGGCCAACCGGCGGTTTTTCGAGAAGGCGCTGGAAAACGAGATGAAGCGTTGCGGGAAATCCGGCCGATGCTGCAGCCTGGTGTTGGCGGATCTGGACCATTTCAAGCTGGTCAACGACGTCCACGGCCATGACGTGGGCGACGAATTCCTGAAACACACGGCCCGCCTGTTCCACGACAGCGTCCGCGGCATGGATACGGTGGCGCGCATCGGCGGCGAGGAGTTCGCGTTGCTCTTGCCCGACACGGCGCCCTCCAACGCCCGCGCCTTTATCCGGCGGCTGCTCAACCTGGTAAGGGAAAATCCCCCCCGCCTGCCGGGCGACGGGTTCCGTTCCTATCCCATGACGGTCAGCCTGGGCGTGGCCACTTACTGCCGCGGCAGGGCGGACTCCCGGCGGATCTTCAAACTGGCCGATCAAAGCCTTTACCAGGCTAAGGAGAAGGGGCGTGACCGGGCGGGGGTCCTCCATATCGTTTCGGAAAAAAAGTCCGCCCGGTACTCAGCGCTTGAAGGGGAATCGGAAGCCCGGCCCGGGCCGGGGACCGCTTCATTCCTCCGCGATCACGACCGAATAAGCCACCAGGGTGGGAAGTATCACCGAGAGCTTCCCGTCCGAATAGCCGTAGGTGAGCGTTTGGTCGGAAGGTGAATCAGGGGAGGCCAGCCGCACCGACTTGGGGACGGACGACAAGGGGATTGTGACGGCCACGTTGCGCTGGGGCTTGAAACCCCTATCGTACTCGTGGTTCACCAGGTGCACCAGCAGCCGGCCCGGCCCTTCGGACACCGCCACCATGGCACTGGGAAGGGAGCAGGCGGCAACCTTGTCCGAGGGCGCCACACCATGGTAAAGGCCGGCGTGGGAGCGGTAAAAAGCCGTGTAACTCTTGAAAAAAGGCATCATTCCCTGCTGGTCGGCCGTGGGTTCGCCCGTGGCGGTCTTCAAGTAGAAGGCGAAAAAAAGACCGTTGGCGTAGGCTTCGGCCGCGTACATGCGCCAGTAGTCCTCCCGTTCGGATAAGGGGAGGGCCGTGTAGCGGTTGAGGGTGGGGGTGGGCCAGTCGATGAACAACACCACGGGCGCGCCGGGCGCCAGCCTCGCGGATTGGGCCTTGAACCGGCGGAACACGCTTTGAAGGGAGACGGTGCCTTTCAAGTGGCCGCCCGCCACGGGCACGTAATCCGCCATGGAGCCTCCGTCCCCGTCGCGGTTGTAATCCCACAGGCCGATGCTCTCGAAGTCCACGTTGGGCAGGATGCCGTTGGCCGTGACGAGCAGTTCCCGGCCGTATTTCTTCCGTGCGTAGTCCTTCAACTCCCTCACGATGGGCCCGAAATAACGGTAAGGCTCGGCCGCGCTCGTAAAGGTCTTGGCGCCGGGCTCGGGATGGTCGTCGTAACTCTTGCCCCATTCGGCGGCCAGGGGGTTGCCCGGCGAAAAGGGGTTGGACGACCAACCGTAAAAATCCAGGTACCGCAGGTAATTGAAGTTGCGCCACAAGTCGCCGGGCGGAAGGTCGCGGCGCAGGATATTTCCCGGGGGCATCTTGAAGCGTTGGGCGAAATCGGCGCCCCGGGGATATTTGGCCAGCAGGTAGGCGTTGAAGTCGGCCAGGTGGTAATCGTCGAAACCCTCGTTGTTGTCGTACCTTTCCCCCTGGTAATCCTGGCCCACCTCGTCGAAGAAAAGGCCGTCCACGCCGCCGTCGATCTGCACTTTGCCGATCTTCACCAGGTAGGCGCGGTATTCGGGGTCGGCGATACTTCCCCGGTGGGCGCCGGGCACGATGTTGTCGTGGTTCACGATCCGGCCCTGGGCGTCGCGGGTGACGATGCGGTCGAATTCCTCCGGGGAAAACTCGTCGGCGAAAAGGATCGTGGCGGTGGTACCGCCGATGAAGCGGATGTGGGAAGAACGGCAATTGCTTACGTACTGGAAATTGTAATCCGAGGCCAGCACCCCGTAGCGGTCCCAGCGCGCCCAGGAGCGGATGTTGATATCCGGGGCGAGCTCCAAAACCTGGGGATCGCTTTCGTTGTTGCCCGCCTGGCTGAAGGCGTAAACCGTGACGTCGTCCATGGAAACCACCGGCATGGGCGTGGGGGAAAGGTTCCAGGGGCCGCAACCGGTGTCCACCACGCCGCCGAC
>JAICXI010000078.1 GCA_025980505.1 bacterium
AGCGCCGCAGGGGGTCGTTGCCCGTGGGGGTGATATCGGACCCGCCCTGGGAACGGGGGTCCAACGCCACCACGTGGTATTGCCTGGAAAGGTCCCGCAATTGGGCCTCCCAGATATCGGCGGGCATCAGCCAGCCGGGAATGAAAAGGAGCGTTTCCCCCTGCCCGGCTTCCAGGTAGTGCAGCCGGACGTTGTCACTGGTTGTGAAAAAACCCTGGCCCGGGGAATCCTGCGCGAAAGCGGGAAAGGCAAGGGCCAAGGCCATCAACGGGATCAAGGAAACGATTTTCTTAAGCCAAGCGCTGAAGGACATCAGGCCTGCCCTTTTCGGCGTGGAATTTGGGGAAGCAAGCGGCGGAAGAGAGTTTAACCATTTGCCGTTGAAACGGAAAGGAAGTTTTCAAGAGCGGTGGAAAAATCCAAATTCCCGTCCCCCGGGGCCACCGGGAGGGTTGTTAAACGAGGAACTCTTGGAACGGGTCCCGCTTTCGGCCGGTTCGTTGTCAGGCGAAGCCCTTCCGGATCCGTCGCCGTCCTCCGGAAAGCGGGCGCCCGGTCCGATTTTCAACGGATGGCCCGGGGGACCTGGTTCAGAAAGCGGGTCGGCCCGCTTTTGAAATTGAAAATCACGCCTGGAACCCTAACGGACCCAGTTATACCCTTAAACGATGATCCCGAACTTCAAAAGCGAGGACCGGGATTTTCTTTCCGCCGGAAACCACCGGAAAAACCGGAAGGATTGAAAGCCTCAAAGGGTTGGGGCGGTTTCGGGCGGTCTTCCATAAAGGTTTGAGATGGGCAAAGGAGTTGAAATGAAAATCGATCCAAGGAAGACGGCCGTGCTGAGCTTGGACATCCAGCAAGGGATCCTGGGTTTTGTGCCGGGGGCGGAGGCGATACTGCCTAACGCGGCCAAGGTGGTTGAAACCGCGAGGAAAGGGGGCTTTTACTGCTGCACATGGGGATCGGCTTTGAGCCGGGTTATCCCGAGATAGGGCCCCGCAACAGCCGTTTCTCCCGGCTCAAGGAACAAGGGGCTTTCCTCAAGGGGTCGGATTCGGCCCGGACCCATCCCGCCATCTTCAAGCCCGGCGACACGGTGCTTTACAAAAACCGCGTCAGCGTCTTCGCCGGAAGCCCGCTGCAGTTGATCCTCCAGGCGCGGGGGATTGAAAACCTGGTGCTGATGGGCATCGCCACCAGCCGGGTCGTCTTGTCCACGCTTTGCCAGGCCGGCGACCTGGATTACCAATGCACGGTCGTGAAAGACGCCTGCTTTGACGCGGATGCGGAAGTGCACCGCGTACTGACCGAAAAGGTTTTCGCGGCCCAGGCCAGGGTCCTTACGGCCGCGGACTTCCAGGCGGAATGCGCTTCCGGATAATAAGGAATTGGGGGAGGCGCGCTGGGTCCGTTCAAAAGTTACTTTATCGGAGTCGCCGCCGCCATGGTTCCCGCCCCAGGCATCATGGGGTCAAGGGCGGCATGGACCAAGTTGGGACCTTGGGTGCGTTTTCCCCGGGCTGGATGGCCGGAGCGACCTCGATGTTCATCAAGGCGGGACCTGTCCATCGAACCTGAACCGGTTGCTTGTCCGCGGCGGGGACCCGGAATGGACGAACCCGAAACCGAATTACCCCTTCTCTTCTTTTGCCGCGGTTTCGATGACGTCGGTTAAGCCCAACCAGGCATTTTGCGCCCAGCCTCATGGTTGGGGTCCCACCTTGAAGGCCTTCCCATCCGCCCCGATGGGGGTGTATCCTACTTATCCCAGGTGTCCCTTTTTCCGGGGAAAGTCCAGCCTGGACCCTTTGGGTGATGCATTTTCACGTAACGGCGGTGGAAGGGGGCCCGTAAAATAAAAGAATCCCGCCCTTTACGTCCCCGGCCCCGGGAGGGAGGGGAAGCCGTGAAAGGTCGAAGCGGCCGGAACTTATTCCGGACGTGGTTCGTCAGATGGATGGCGTGAAAGAACCCCAACTTCCGCTCGAAGGAGCAAGATCATGAGAGCTTTTTTGAGGTCCTTGTCTTTCTTTTCCCTTGCCGTCATCCTGGGGCCGTTCCAACAGGGCTGTACCATCCAATTCCAAGTGGTGAAGGACCCGGCGCCCAACCTCCACCGCATCGAACGCCTCATTCAGATGCAAAGGGATCAGATCGATTCGGCGGTCCAAACGAACCAATTGGACCGTCCTGTGGCCCAGGCCCTGGCCGATAACGTCGATATGGTCCATGGCTTGACCCTCCAGTACCAGGAATCCGCCGCCCAAAGCGAGGACCTGACGGACGCTCAAACCCTCTTTTTGAACAACTTGCTCACGGATAATGAAATGGCGATCAATGACGCCATCCAACGCCGCGATCAATGGGCCCAAGTCTTCCAGGGCGGCTGGGAATTCGGTTCCGGAAACAGACAGGACGGCCTGCTTTATACCGCCTTCCTCAACTACAAACTCGAACAACAGCAGGCCGATATCGAGGATGCGGTCCAATCGGGCCGGCTTTCCGTGGCCCAGTCCGAACAGTTGAAGAGCCGCATCGGGATCATCCGGGGCACGGCCCTTAACGACTACGGCCGGAACGGCCGGTTGGTTTTGAACCTGGGCCAGATCCATCAGTTGAACCAGATGGCCGAGGACAACCGCCGTCTCCTCCGTTTCCGCACCCAGTGGCGCCATGGAAACTGGCATAACGACAAATACCGCTCTTGGAATGCGCCAGGGACCCCCTATCGGGACAACTCCTGGGTGAAGTCCGCCAGCGATCCGGACCAGTCCCGCCAAGGCGCACACCGTTACTGGGATGGTCGGCCCGTCCGGCCAGACGACCATCCCCTTGATGAGGCGGGGCAACAAGCCCCCAATTCGCAACGCGCGGTTTGGACCCCGACCTCCACGCCTGTTCCTGAACGGCCCCGCTTGAACGCAAACCGAAACGATGCCGGAAGGCCGTCCCCCGCCAAGGGTCCCGGCCAGGGAAGGGCGGTACAACAAGCCCCCAATGCCCAACCCGCGGTTGCGGTCCCGACTTCCACGCCTGTTCCCGCGGCGGTGGTCCCGCCGTCGGCAACGCGCGTCCTTGGGCGGCCCCGCTGGAACGGGGGGGGGAATTTCAACGTTGGTTCGCCCCATCCAAAGGGCCCGGCACAGGGAGGCCCAACCGCCTCCAAGGCCACGGAGAAATACCTGCCGGCCGATCCCCTCAAAGCGCGCCTTCAAAAGCAAGATGAATCACTCCGAAAGGCCGTGGAGGAGATGGGGCGCAAGGGCGACCGGACCCTTTTTGGCGCCCTTCACCAGAAAAATAACGCCATCCGGAAGGCCTTCAATGATTACCAGAGTCAAAACCGCCAAAAGGGTTTTACCCAGGAACAATCAGACCAATTGACCAAAATGATGGACGATTTCGACAAGACCCTCGCCGGTCCCGCTCCACCCAACCCCGTTTCCACCCAATGAAAATGGGGGAAGGCCACCTTCAATAACTTGGGTTTGGTTTATCAAAATCCCGGCACATCCCGGTCATCCTGAAGGACGGGGCCTTCAAGAGGTTCGACAAGAAGGGTAAGCCGGTTTCGTGGCCGGGCAAGGAAACATCCCAATCGAAACGGAAGGGGCCACCGGGCCCCTTCCGTTTTTTCCCCATAACCTGGAACTGTTTTAGCGGGATCGCCCATGGGATAATCCCGGGCAAGGGGCGGTGTTTGAGTTGTCCGCGACGGGGGCCCCTTTTGCCCCGTAAAAAGCCTGGTTTTAACCCCGATTACGACAGAACTTCCGCCACCCCTGTTTCGTCCTATAATTGTTCCGGTGCTTTGTTATCTTATTTTTCCGGAAAGAGGCAATGCGATGAAACCAGCCCCTGTTTTTCCGATCCTGTTGAAAACGATTTTGGTTTTGACGGTTGTTTTCTTGTTCAATGGCTGCGCGGAAAAACCCCAGCCGCCCCTCTTCAGCCTTTACGGTTTCCAACGCCTCGCCGTCATTCCCTTTTCCAACAATACGCAGGACCCCGCCTTGGCCGTTTCCCTGCAGGACGAGATGACCAGTGAGATTGTGAATCTCAACGCCGTTCCCGTGATCGAGGCGGGACAGGTGGCGGCCTACCTGAAGTCCCTCTCCGCAAAAGCTTCCGATGTGATGACGGATTCGGGATTACGCCAAAATATCGCCCGACATTTTAAATGCGACATCCTTCTGGTGGGTTCGGCGGAGGGATACAACGAGTTCCTCAAGGATGAGGCGCCCCGAAGGTCGGATTCGGGATGGGGTTTTTACACCGACCGAAAGGTTGTCGTGACCAACAACGCCAAGCTGATGGACCCGGCCAGTGGCAGCCTCCTCTGGTTTCGGAATAAGAACTGGGGCGCAAGTTGGCACAACACCTGGAACCCCCTTCCCGTCCCGGAGTCCGTGATCCTTCCGGGCCAATTGGGGCAATTTATCGATTTGGCAAACTTGGTGGCAAACCGGCTGGACCACAAGGTGGACGTTGAGCCCCCCGCGATGGACGAAAACGACGGCGGCGCCCTGATCTATCCCCGAAGCAGTGCTTTTGCCAGGCTTCGCCAGAAGGCCATCGTGGCCGCGGTGGATTCCATGGTGGATGACTTCCAAGGCCATTACAACTGGACGCCGGAGCTAAGGACCCATAACGGCCAATAGGGCCGGAAGTACGAAATCCTCCGGTTGCCGATTTCCATCGGCCCAATAATGAAAAACAGTGGTTGGGGTTTGTCTGCGGCGGGGAGGTGTAATGGGCATCGTGCCAGCGAAGGTTTGTAGAGCCAGCGGGTGAGGGAGTAGGTCGAAAAGAGCCGACCCAAATCCTGACCAGGTAATCACCAGAGAGCCTGGAAGTCAGCCCCCGAGGTGCCGACGAAAATTGGCACATCGAAACGGGGTCATAAACCTCATTTAGTGAGGGAACAATCCAGCAGTCCGCAACATAAAGTGAATCCTGCCGCGTCGTGAACACCACACCGAAAAGGTGTAAGAGGGTGCCGAGCCGCGTGTCTATCGGCGAAGGCCATGATCCCATTGATGAATCTGGAACAAATGGGGCAAATCCTTCGGCGTATGGGGAACGGAATGTTGGAAAGGCTTTGCAAGCAACCTGGGAGATCCTACCCGCCAAAAGACTTGCCGCTATAAGGCTAAAACCGAAAAGTGGTAAGGGCGGGAGGAAGTCGGAGGGGGTCACATTACCGCTGAAGGGTGGACAACAAAACCACCTGGAGGGAAGGACCCCTGCTTCAACCAAGCGTTCGAGAAGAAGATGCACTGGAGAATGCCAGAGATGGCTAACAACTCAGACGACAAAGTGCGGAACCTTCAGAGAGCACTGTACCGAGCGGCCAAGAGGAATCCAAGCCGAAGATTCCATGCGCTGTATGACAAGATCGTCCGAGGGGACGTTCTGGCAAAGGCGTGGAAACAGGTAAGGGCCAATGGAGGCCAAGGAGGAGTGGACGGGGAGACGCTGGAATGGATTGAAAAGAAGGTAGGGGTTATTCCATTCCTGAGGGGAATCCAGGAGGAACTCAAAGCTGGGAAATACCGGCCTAAACCGGTGAGACGAGTGGAAATACCTAAGCCCGACGGAAGCAAGAGACCGTTGGGAATTCCGGTGATCCGGGATCGGGTAGTCCAAGCGGCTTGTCGGAAGTTGGTGGAACCCATCTTTGAGGCGGACTTTCTGGAATGCTCGTATGGATTTCGGCCAAAACGCGGAGCCCAGCAGGCCCATCGGGAGATTAAGAAGTGGATCAACCGGGGGTACAGATGGGTGGTGGATGGAGATATTAGGAAGTATTTCGATTCTATCGACCACGTCAAACTGATGGTGCTGGTGCGCCAGAGGATCAGCGATCGGAAGGTTCTGAACCTGATTCGAGGATGGCTGAAAGTGGGAGTGCTCAAGGAAGGAAGGCTTACGCCGACTCTCCAAGGAACACCACAAGGCGGAGTTATTTCACCGCTGTTATCCAATGTTTACCTCCACTTGTTGGACAAGGTTTGGAACAAGAGACACAGGAAACTAGGAAGGCCGGTGCGCTACGCGGATGATTTCGTGGTGCTGTGTGGCAACCAAGCTGATGCGGAAAAGAGTCTGGCGGTCATCAAGAAATTGATGGTACACCTAGGGCTCGAACTGCACCCAGAAAAGACACGGTTGGTAGAAATGGGGCCAAAGAAGGAAGGCTTTGACTTCCTGGGGTTCCACTTTCAAGTAGGCATGCCGTTGAAAAGAAGGGGAAAGACCTGTTGTCTGAGTTGGCCGAGTCGAAAGGCCATGAGGAAAATCGCCGAGAAGGTGAAGATGATAACGGCGGGCCAAGTACGACTTCAGTCTTCGATGGAAGATTTGGTGAAGACCTTGAACCCGGTATTGAGGGGATGGTCCAACTATTTTCGAATCGGGGACAGCCAGCAGCACTTTTCCAAACTCCAATTTTATGTACTCGAAAGGTTGATTTTGTTCCGAAGGCGTAAGTACGCCTGGGAGGGACGAACATGGCTGATTGAGGAAATAAAACGACTTGGTTTGTACTGGATGCCGAGCTGTGCCTTGCATGTCGCCGGATGAAAGGTTGTCGGAAAGCCGTATGATCGAAAAGGTCACGTACGGTTGTGAGGGGGCGCTGGAGACGAAGTGATGGGAGACCCTAAACGGGCACGAAGCCGGAAACGGCGGATACAGCCAAGGGACGACCTGTACACCATCGCGCCAGTGCTCTACTCTGCAAGTAATTCCACGATATTCAATTCACCTCCTTGCGGGATCAAATCATTGATGGTATAACAGTTATACATTGAGCGTGGATGCGGTTTAAGTTCGATAAGAACAAGAGCAATAGCCTCCGCGGGAACCGGGCACGCGGTATTGGCTTCGAGGAAGCCCAACGGTTATGGGAAAGCCCTTACTACCTCGATCAGCGGTCGGATTTACCGGAGCAATGGCGGGCCATCGGTTGGGTGGGGGAAAGGCTCTATACCGTGATCTATGAAGAGAGAACGGACCGGGATGGCGAGTACCTGCATCTGGTTACGCTTTGGAAATCCACCAAGGAAGAAAGGAAACTATATGAAAAGCACACATAAGGCAAAAACTGTCCTAATGGCAGAGCAAATAGCTCAAATGGCGGATAAGGGCGAGGATGTGTCCAGGCATTTCACCAATAATGGGAAGATGATGCCCGCCATTCGTCGGGTCAATGTGGATTTCGCGGAAAACATGTTGAGGGAGTTGGATGGTTTGGTCCGCGAGATGAACGTAAGCCGTCAGGCGGTCATCAAAGCTTTCCTCCGCCAGGGATTGGACCAGCACTACTTGGCTAAGAAAAAACGACATCAAGCAGCTGCGCATTAACCACCAAAAAAGCTGTCCACGACGGGGACCCGTCGTGGACATCGTGCCAGGATCAAGGGTGTAGTAGCCAGCAGGTGAGGCTTGATGTA
>JAICXI010000331.1 GCA_025980505.1 bacterium
CCAACGGCATGAAGAGCGACTGGCTTTTCGACCATCCCTGGCTGCCTTACGCGGCCAAGGTGGTGAAGCGCTTCACGGGGAAGAAGGAAGAGGCGTCCCCGGACCTGGGGGACACGGCCAAGCTTTACAGCGAGTCCGAAAAAAGGGTCGACAGCTCCACGGGTGAGGAAGCCCTGGATTACGGCAAGGGCATCCTCAAGATCGACAGCCCCTCCGCGCAGGGCCTGGCGGGCGCCATCGGCAACGGGCAGGCCTTGGGGACGAGCGGGGTATGGATGGAACTGTCCCAACGCAACCCCTGGGCGGCGGTCCTGGCGGTTTCGCTCGACCGAAAACCCCTGGACAAGTCGGGACGCTTCATGGTCTTCGCGGTGGCCCGGGCGGAAAACAGCGGGCAGGTCTACAACTCCAACCGCACGGCCCTCAAAAATCCGGGCACCGCCCCGGTCCTGATGCAGGGGGTGGAAGGGGAACTGTCCATCGTCGTGGACCCCTCCCGCCGGTACAAGGTGACGCCCGTGGATGAGTCGGGGCGGCAGGGCGGTTCCCTGGGGGCGTCCATGGACCACGGCGGGTTGAAGTTCAAGATCTCGCCCAAGGACCGGACTTCCTATTATTTGGTGACGGCGCAGTAGGAAAGGCGGTTGCCAGCGGCCGGTTCCCAGCCGCCAGTTTGCGGGAAGAGCCGGCTCGCCCGGCCGAACTGGCGGCTGTCCACCGACATCCGGCGAATCGTTCCTGAAAACTGACAACTGGGAACCGCCTTGCCGGGCCCGTCTCATGCGGCTTAAGGCGGCAACCGTTAAGAATTCGCCCCACGACGACCGCAATCCCCATAAAATCCTCCCGTGCTTTAACGGCGGGGCGCCCCCCCGGCTTCAATGGCCCGGGGCCCGGAACGCTCGATTTGACTTCAGGAAGGGAAATATAATCAACCCATGGCAACCGAACCCTCCCCGGCCGTCCGGCTCAAGGTGAACGAGATCTACCTTTCCCTCCAGGGTGAGTCCACCTGGGCGGGGCTGCCTTGCGTTTTCGTGCGCCTGACCGGATGTTCGCTGCGTTGTTCCTGGTGCGACACGGCTTACGCCTTTTACGAGGGGGAGAACCAGGCCCTTGAAACCCTATTGGCGAAGGTGGCGGGTTTCGGCGTGAAACTGGTGGAGATCACCGGTGGCGAGCCCCTGGAGCAAGAGGGTGTTTACCCCCTGATGGAAGCGCTCCTGGCCCAAGGTTACCGGGTAATGCTTGAAACCAGCGGGGCCCTTGACCTTTCCCGGGTGCCCCGGGACGTGGTCAAGATCATGGACGTCAAATGCCCCGGTTCCGGGGAGGCGCCCCGCAACCTTTGGGACAACCTGGGGAAGCTGGTGCCCGGACAGGATGAGGTCAAGTTCGTGGTCAAGGACCGGGAGGATTACGATTACGCCAAGGCCGTGATGGGGAAATACGCCCTGGCCGGCCGTTTCACCTTGCTTCTCTCGGCCGCCTACGGGGACTTGAAACCCGCCGACCTGGCGGAGTGGATCACCTCGGACCGCCTGCCGGTGAGGATGCAGTTGCAGATGCACAAGTACGTCTGGCCGGACGCGACGCGCGGCAAGTAAGCCGCGCTTCGAATTTTGAATTCTCAATTTTGAATTTTAAATTGCGGTCAACTTTTCGGTTTTAAATTCGAAAAGTCACCTTAATTCATAATTTAAAATTCGCCGGACCAAGTTGAATGCGGCCCAATCCCTGTATCTTGGAGAGAGCAATGGAAAAGCCTAAAGCGGTTGTTTTGGTTTCCGGCGGGTTGGATTCCACCACCTGCCTGGCCATGGCCCGGGCCCGGGGTTTCGAGCTTTACGCCCTGACCCTCTTTTACGGCCAGCGCCACCGCGTGGAACTGAAAGCCGCGCGCAAGGTGGCCCGCGTTTACGGCGTGAAAAAGCACCTGGAACTGGAAGTGCCACTGGCCGCCATCGGCGGCTCGGCCCTCACCGATTCCAGGATCAAGGTGCCCAAGCAAAGGAGCCCGCGGGAGATGGGGAAGGGCATACCGCCCACTTACGTGCCCGCCCGCAACACGGTGTTCCTGTCCCTGGCCCTGGCTTGGGCCGAGACCCTGGGCAGCCAGGACATCTTCATCGGCGTGAACGCGTTGGACTACAGCGGCTATCCCGACTGCCGGCCGGAATTCATCCGGGCCTTCGAGCGCCTGGCCCGCTTGGCCACCCGCAAGGGCGTGGAAGGGAAATGGAAGCTGAAGATTCACACGCCGCTCCTGCGCATGAGCAAGAGCCAGATCATCAAGGCCGGCCTGAAATTGGGCATCCGTTACGGCCTCACCCATTCCTGTTACGACCCCCTTCCCAAGGGCCGCCCCTGCGGCCGGTGTGATTCCTGCCTGCTGCGGGCCAAGGGGTTCCGGGAGGCCGGTCGGAAGGACCCGCTGGGCGCCTGAAGGCGGGGGGGAGGCCTCCACCCCTTTTGGCGGTGGGTGCCCAAAAACGTTGTTTTGGCCCCAAAAGCGATGTTAAGATGGGGGCATGTCGACTACCCGGAAGTACTTTTCCTTAACGATGCTGATTTCGGGTCTCCTGCTCGCCCCGGCGGCGCAAGCCAACAACCAGGGTTCGCAATTCAGCCTCAGCCTGGACGCACTGGGCCAGGGCATCCTCATCCCGAACAGTTCGGCGGTTTCCTTCGGCGGCGGCGCCCAGGGGTTCCTGGATTGGCGCCCCCTGCAGTTCATTTCCCTCGGCGTGGGCGCGCAGTTGGCCTACTACCCCGGCAGTTTCCCCGTGACCTTGACCTCGCTGGATTTGGGCGGCCGGATTTTCCCGGGAAACACCACGTCCCTGGGCGAGTTTTATCTCCAGGGCGGGGTGGGATGGAACCTGCTTTCGAAGCCGGGCCACTACCACGGCTACGCAGGCCTGGGATGGCGGCAGTTCCTGTCCCCGGGCCTGGCCCTGGACATGGGAGCCCAGTACGATTTCTTCTCCCCCATTGCCCAACCCCTGAACGGCGCCAGCGCCAAGCTGGGGCTTTCCTTCCTTTTCGGCCGCGACGACTGGTCCGAGCCGGCCCCGGACCACAAGCCCTTGCCCAAAACCTTCGTGGTGGGCGCCGCCTGGAAGGGCCCCTCCACTTATACCCTGCGGGAAGGGGATGATTTGCGCTCCATGGCCGCCCGGATTTACGGGGACGAGGGCCTGTACCCCCTGCTGCTGGACGCCAACAAGGA
>JAICXI010000490.1 GCA_025980505.1 bacterium
CTTCCGTCTCGTACCGCCAGATGGACTCCAGCCGTTTTTGTTCCTTTTCCTCCCGGGCGGCCCTCTTCTGGAACTTGGCGAGGAGTTTCCGGGCGCCGGACCGGGGATCGTCCTTGAGGCGGGCCTGGAGGAATGTCAAAGCCTTGAAGGGCGAGTTTTCCTTTAAGGCTTCGGCTTCAATTTCCGGGAGTGGGGCTGGGTTGGGCATCGGCGGAACCGCCTTTTTGCGGATTGTCATCCCCGCCCGCCGACGCACCGGGGGTTGCCGGGGAAACCGGGGACGGGACCGGGCTGGCCGCCGGCGGGACGCCCGAAAGGGCCTTGGGCGCCGGGGATTTCACGGCCGGAGGGGCGGCCGAAGCCGTCAAGGTGACGGGGGCCGCTTCGGAGATGATCTTGTCGTTGAACCGGAGGTCGGCCTTCAAGAGGGCGGGATACTCCCTTTTTTCGCCTTTCTTTTCCTGCAGTAGGATCGTCACCTTTTTCATCTCCGCGGAGGCCACGGTGCCGATCTCCCATTGCAGCTTTCCATCCTTCAGGGCCCAAGTGCCCGACACGAGGGAGGGCTGGCGGCCCGAAGCCGGGGCCAGGGGGGTCACCGTGCCCTGCGGCGTGGCCGCAACGGTGGCGGTGGGGGAAGGTGGGGGCGTCATCCCAAGGGTGGCCGCCGGGGTGGGCGTGGTCTTGGGCGCGTAAGGCTCGAAACCCTTGGGAATGGCCAATTCATAAGTCAGGAGCGGGGACGCTTTGGGGCCCCGGTTCATGAGGGTATAGTCCAGGGTCCAATAGGCGTTGGCTTTGGAGGGTTTCTTGGAAACCTCCCCCTTGAACATGAAGTCGTACTTGGCCGGTTCGCCGTTGGGCTGGAATTTCAGGATGGTGCCGTTCTGGCCCACCGCGAAACCCAGGTCCTTGTAAAAAGCCAGGGCGTTCAAGGAGGGCTTGCCTTGGGGCTTGGGATGGGAAATCCACCGGCTTCCATCGTAATAAGCGAGGGTCCCGTCCTGCCCCACCGCCCAGCCGTCGTTGTCGTCCTTCATGCAAACCTGGTAAAGGTCGAAGCCGGAAAAGGCGCTGCCCATCTTGGTCCAGGTCGTGCCGTTGAAGCGCAGGAGGGTGCCGAAGGCCCCGACCGCCCAGGCCTGGACGTCGTTGAGGACCGAAACCGAATTGAGCCTCTCGGTGGTGGGGCTGGTGGGGAAGGTCTCCCATTTCTGGCCGTCGTAACGCAGGATCAGCCCCAGGCTGCCCACCGCCCAGCCGTTGTTCGGGTCCGACAAGCCGATGCCGTAAATGTCCTGGGTGATGGTGGTGGAGGCGCCCCCGGCCGGGGCGGAAATGGCCGCAATCTGGCCCCAGGAAATGCCGTTGTAGGTGAGGAGGGTCCCGCCCGAGCCCGTCACCCAGGCCGTCTTGCCCCGGGGAACGGCGATGCTGTAAAGGGTCTGCTGGGTCGGGGAACTGTCCAGGCTCCAGTTGCCGTTGAGGTAATGAAGGAGGACCCCGTGGGTGCCCACGAACCACCCTTCGGTATCGTCGGCGAAGGCCACCGCGTTGAGGTTTTCATTGCCGGCCAGCCCGCCCGTATTGACCTTGGACCAGGTGTCGCCGTCATACCTCAGCACCACGCCGTTGTTGCCGCAGGCCC
>JAICXI010000062.1 GCA_025980505.1 bacterium
CCATCGGCGGGGGGGGGCGCTACGACGGACTGACCGAGAAGCTGGGGGGGCCCAAGGGCACCCCGGCCGTGGGGATTTCCCTGGGTTTCGAGCGCATCCTTATGCTCCTGATGGAAAAGGCCAAGGCGAAGGCCCGGGCCCATACGTCCCGTGTTTTCATCGCCAATAACGGGCGGTCCGAGAAGGAGATATTGGCCCTGGCGGAGCAACTGCGCTCCGGGGGCATCCAGGTGGAAGCGTCCCTGGATAACAGGAAGCTGGGCCAGCAATTGGAGGCGGCCCAGAAGAATGGCATCGAATACGCCATCGTGGATTTCCAGTCCGGAGGCATCAAGTCCTACAAGGTCCGGCGGCTTTCCACGCGCGAGGACCGGGAGATGCCCCTGGCCGAGCTTTTCGACGTCATGAAACGGCTGTCGGGGGGCGTGGAGGATTAAATCGGGGTATTGAGCGGTTAAAAAGTTGTGTTATCATACGGCTCCTTTTTAGGGGCCTTTTTTGTTATCAGGATTTTTTGTACGTCATTGCGAGCCGCGGCGTTTGCGGCGAAGCAGCCCGAGTTCAGGGGTGGTTTGCCGGGATTTTAAAACCGGGGTTGCTTCGTCATGGTCGTCCCCCAATTCGGGGGACATTCCTCGAAATGACAGTCATCAAAAAAATGGGGATTCCAAATGAGCGAAATGCTCGGCGGCTGGAAAAGATCACACAAATGCGGCGACCTGAGGGCTTCCGACGTGGGCAAGACCGTCCTGCTCATGGGATGGGTGCACCATCGCCGGGACCACGGCGGGCTGGTGTTCGTGGACTTGCGCGACCGTTACGGCGTGACCCAGGTGGTCTTCGACCCCCAATTGGCCGACAAGGTCCATAAGCAATCCCACTTGATCCGCAGCGAATGGGTGCTGGCGGTCAAGGGCGAAGTCACCCTGCGCCCGGAGGGAACCGCCAATGGCAAGATCCCAACGGGTGAAGTGGAAATCCGCTGTTCGGAAGTG
The DNA here is from genome assembly GCA_025980505.1 of bacterium. Classification (GTDB taxonomy): domain Bacteria; phylum Oederibacteriota; class Muellerivitia; order Muellerivitales; family Muellerivitaceae; genus JAICXI01. Next base: position 996 of record JAICXI010000062.1, read on the forward strand.
AAGGTCCTGAACGAATCCCTGACCCCCGTTTTTCCCATTGAGGATGACGTTGACGTGGCCGAAGAAACCCGCATGGAATACCGCTACCTCGACCTGAGGCGCGAATCCATGAAGGGCAAGCTGATCGCCCGCCACAAGATGTCCATGGCCGCGCGCAATTACATGAGCGACGAGGGGTTCCTGGAAATTGAGACGCCCATCCTCATCAAGAACACCCCGGAAGGGTCCCGCGAATACGTGGTGCCCAGCCGCGTCAACCCGGGGAAGTTTTTCGTGCTCCCCCAAAGCCCCCAGCAATTGAAGCAGACCTGCATGATCGCGGGACTGGACAAGTATTTCCAGGTCGCCAAGTGCTTCCGGGACGAGGACCTCCGCGCCGACCGGCAACCCGAGTTCACCCAGATCGACTGGGAAATGTCCTTCATCGACGAGGAGGATATCTACCGGGTCGGGGAAGGGCTGATGAAGGCCATCTTCAAGGGCGCCTTGGGCGAGGATTTGAAGACCCCCTTCCCGCGCTTGACCTATGCCGAAGCGGTCGGGCGCTATGGAAACGACAAGCCGGACCTGTGGTTCGACCTGCCGCTGGTGGACGTCGGCGCCATCGCGGCCAGGTCCGACTTCAAGGTTTTTAAGGATGTGATCGCCCGCGGCGGCGCGGTGAAAGCCCTCAACGCCAAGGGCTGCGCGGATTTTTCCCGCAAGGACCTGGACGACCTGACGGCCTTTGTCGGGAAGTACGGCGCCAAGGGCATGGCCTGGTTCAAGGTGAAGGACGGGAAACTGGATTCCAACATCACCAAGTATTTCCCCCCGGAAGTGCAAACCGGGCTATTGGGCGCCCTCAAGGGCGAAGAGGGGGACTTGTTGCTTTTCGGGGCGGACCAGCTCACCACCGTCAACGAGTCCCTGGGGGCCTTGCGGGTGGAAATCGCCCGCCGCAAGGGCATGATCGAGAAGGGGCCCAAGTGGGCTTTCACCTGGGTGACGGATTTTCCCATGTTCGGGAAGGACGAAAAGGGAAGGCTTTATTCCATGAACCACCCCTTCACCGCGCCTCGTGAGAAGGATTTGCCGCTTTTGGATTCGGACCCCACCCAGGCCATCGCCCGGGCTTACGACATGGTCTTGAACGGTTTCGAATTGGGGAGCGGCACCATCCGCATCCATGATTCGGCCCTCCAATCCAAGATATTCAGCCTGCTGGATATCTCGAAGGAAAAGGCGCAGGAACGCTTCGGGTTCCTTCTCAAGGCCCTGACCTACGGCGCCCCGCCCCACGGCGGCATGGCCGTTGGATTGGACCGAATCGCCATGCTCCTGACCGGCGCCCCCAATATCCGCGACGTCATCGCCTTCCCCAAGACCGCCAAGGCCACGGACCTGATGACGGGCTCCCCCTCGGAGATCGACGAGGACCTGATGAAGGAGCTCAAGATCAGGATCGAGCTGGAAGACCTGGCTTGAGCCTCCGGGATGGAGGGGCAGGAAGCTTCCGGCCCGGTTTGCTATAATGGATCAACTCAAGTCGGGGACCGGGCATGAATCGGAAGGTCGTTCGAAAACTGAAACTGGGGGAGGAATCCCCCAAAGACGATTTGGCCCATTGGCTGAGCCGTCCTCCCGAGGAACGCATCGAAGCGGTCGAGATGTTGCGGAGGCAATTTTATGGAAGTGTTTCCCGACTGGAAGGAATTGTTCGGATTATTAAACAGCCGAAAGGTTGAATGTATCATCGTCGGTTCCTACGCCCTGGCCTTCCACGGCGCCCCCCGCGCCACGGGCGATATCGAGATTTACGTCCGGCCCGACCGGGATAACGCCAGGCGGATTCTGGAAGTCCTGAAGGATTTCGGTTTTTCCTCCCTCGATCTCGCCGAGAGCGATTTCCTTTCCCCCGGCCAAATCATCCAACTCGGAAATCCGCCCGCCCGCGTGGATTTCTTAACGCCCATTTCGGGCGTCACTTGGGACCAGGCTTATTCCGGAAAGGCGGCGGGCAGGTACGGAGACGTCCCGGTGTATTACCTCGGCCTTGCCGAATACAAGGCGAATATAAGGGTGAGCGGACGCATGAAGGATCTGGCCGATTTAGAGGCGCTGGGAGAAGAATGAGCTTGTGGCTTTAAGAACCCGCGCCGATGGAGGCCTTGTTTCTTTCCCTTGGGTGCCGGGTGGAAATTTTGTCATCGATCGGCTTTTTCGCGCTTCGGCGGACCTTTGGGGGAGATAAACTGGAACCCGCCGCTCAAACCTTGCTTTTGAGCCGGTAAAGTTCGCAAAGGTAGGGCTTTTTCGGGTTTCGGAACGGCTTGGGCAGCCAGCCCTCCTTCATCAGCTTTTTTCCTGAAAACCCGGTTTTCACGCCTTGAACTTTATAGGCCTTGGCGGGGTCCAGGCCTTGGAGCCGCACGGGCTTGGCCTTCACGCCTTTTTTCCAGGGCTTGACCTGGAACACGAAAAGCAGGGCTTCCTCCTTCCTGTCGTCCACGAACATCCAGGCGGTGCGGTCCGAGTCATAGGGGCTCTCGAGGCGGTGGAAGTCCCCGAACTGCACCAGCGGCCGGATCTCCTTGTAAAGCCGGACGTAACCGGCGACTTCCTCCCGTTCGCCCGCGCTCCACTTGGAGATGTCCACTTCCAGGCCGAAGTTGCCCGACAGGGCCACCAGGGCCCGCCACTTGAGCGGGGTCCCGCGCTTGGTGATGTGGTTGGGCGAGGCCGCGATGTGGGCGCCCTGGGCGATGGGCGGGTAGGCGAAACTGGTGCCGTACTGGATGAACAGGCGGTCCAACCCGTCCGAATTGTCCGAGGTCCAAATCTGGGGATGGTAGCTCAAGAGCCCCAGGTCGAAACGCCCGCCGCCGCCCGCGCAACCCTCGAAAAGGATGTGGGGGAACCTTTGGTTGAAGCGCCCCATCAGGTCGTAGACGCCCAGCATGTAGCGGTGGGAAAGCTCCATTTGGCGTCCGGGCGGCAGGGCCTCGTTGCCCACCTCGAAGAGGGACCGGTTCATGTCCCATTTCACGTAATCCACCTGGGCCTCCTCCAGCACCTTCCCGATGGTTTCCAGCAGGTGATCCCGGATTTCGGGACGGCTCATGTCCAGCACCAGCTGGCTGCGGGAGGTCTTGCGTTCCCGCCCGGGCACGTGCAGGCACCAGTCGGGGTGGGCTTCGTAAAGCCGGCTGCGGGGCGAGATCATTTCGGGCTCGATCCAAAGGCCGAATTTCAGGCCCAGGGCGTGGATGTCGCCGGACAGGCCTTTCAAGCCTTTCGGCAGCTTTTTCGCGTTTTCGAACCAGTCGCCCAGTGAGCGGTCGTCGCCGTCCCTTTCGCCGAACCAGCCGTCGTCCAACACCACCGTTTCCACGCCCGCTTCCTTGCCGGCTTCGGCGATGCGCAGGATGTCGCCCTGGTTGAAGTCGAAGTAGGTGGCTTCCCAGTTGTTGATGAGGGTGGGCCGGGCCCGGTCGCGCCAGCGGCCCCGGGCCACCCGTTCGCGGGCGAAGCGGTGGTAGGATCGGCTCAAGGGGCCGAAGCCGCACCCCGAATAAGCCATGACGCACTCGGGGGTGACGAAGGTCTCGCCGGGTTCCAGCCGCCACTTGAAGTCGAAATCGTTCAAGCCCGCGTGGAACCGGAGCCATCCCGTGCGGTGCACCTCGGCTTCCATGGCCCAGTTGCCGCTGTAGGCCAGGGCGAATCCGTAAACCTCGCCCCTCCGCTCGTCCGCTTCACCCCGGGTGACCATGGCAAAGGGGTTCATGTCGTGGGAGGAAATGCCGCGGCGGCTTTCCAGGCGGGTCAGGCCCTGCAGGAGGGGCCCTTGCTGCATGCGGCGTTCGTTGGCCCAGCCGCCGGGGAACCGCACCAGGCGGTAATCGCCGGCGGGGAAGTCCAGGCCGGCGCTCATGAGCTTGAGGATGTGGAGGGGGCCGCCGCCCCGGTTCCTCAGGACGTTCCGGCGCACCAGGATGTTCCGGCGGGGGTAAAGGCTGTAATGGAGTTCCAGTTCCAGGTTCTTCAACCGGTCGAAAAGCAGCAGCTTGAGCGTTTGGGCTTCGTCCCCCTCTTCGGCGTAAGACGAGGGGAGGGGGGTGAAATCGGGCTTGCCCGGGACGATCTCATGGCCGGCATAAACGAACTCGCTGACGCGGGAACCGTCGGTTTGCTCCAGGTGGTAGGCGGGGGCCCGCAGGTCGTTGTGCCCGAAGTCGGGGAACTCCCGGCGTTGGTGCTCCATCGTCACGTGGGGGCTTGTTTCCGAAGACCGGGTCCGCCAATCCACCAGCAGGTTCATCAAGGGATCGGCGGCAAGGGGGGCACCCCAATGCAGGTGGTGGGGGTCGCCTTGGGGGGAAAGGCCCAGCAGGTAGGAGAATCCGTCCCCTTCCAGGAGGAAGTAGCGTTGGTCTTCGTTGAAGAGGATCATGGGGGTTCCGGGGGCGGAGGTTTAAAAGGATTTTACAGCGAAGGGGCGGATGGCCCAAGCAAGCTTTACGTCCGCCGGATTTTTTTCCCGATAAACCGGGGGAAAAGGGCCTGGGAAGGGGGCGGTGTCTTAGTAAGAAAAACCTAAAACCTTGCAAAGCCGAGCTTTGACGTAGAAATTCACCCTTGGAAAAAGGGAGATATATGCTTAAGTTCCCGGATTTTCGATCGATGATTCGGTCAGCCGTCATTGCGAGCCTCGAAATTTGAGGCGAAGCAACCCAAGTTCATGGGTGGTTTTAAGCCTTTTCAGCCGATTCCTTATAACGGCCTATTTAAACGGATTCGACAAGCTCACCGCTGACTGGGATGGCTGAGCCTTCGCCAAAGGCTACGGCCCACCCGTCGTCAATGGATTCCCCGGTCTGGCGTAGCTTTAGCGAAGCCGGATCGCAACGACGGAAAAATCAAGGAACTTAAAGATATAGCCCCGTTTTTCAAAGGCGGGCGATGCAAACTGAGCCTCATCCGGGTGCGGGGTTGCTTGACGCGCCCCGCAAATGCTTCGATAATAAGCCCACGTCAGGCTACCACCTTGCAGGGGGGTATAAAATGAATGATTGGAAGAGGCTGCTGGCTTTAGCCGCGGTGGCCGGCGTTTTTACGGTCGGCTGCGCGGGGCAAAGACGCATCGAGGGGACCGAAATCCCCACCCAGCCCCAAACCAACGATGTCAACGCGGCAATGGAGCAGGCACCCCCGCCCCCGGCGCCGGTGGAACAAGCGCCGCCCCCCGTGGCGGAACAACCCACCCCGGAGCCGACCACCGCACCGCCTCCCCCGCCCGAGCCCGAACCTTGTTCCAAATATATCGTGGTCAAGGGCGATACCTTGTGGGACATTTCGGCCAAGAACCTGGCCTACCAGGACAATTTCCAGTGGCCCTTGATCTTCAAGGCCAACCGGGACCAGATCAAGGACCCGGACCTGATCTATCCCAAGCAGGAGTTCTGCATCCGGCATGATTTCTCCAAAGAAGAAATGGACAAGGCCCGCCAGGATGCCATTGAAACGCCCAAATACGTCCCCCACACCCAGCCCCGGGAAGTGCTGCCCATCGACTATTTTTGAGCCGTCCGGTTTTGGCCGGATGTTGAAGCAAGTTCAAGACTCCCTTTTTTTATCCAAAGAAAGGGAGTTTTTGTTTTAGCCGGGACCCTTCCCCTCGGGCCTGAAAGGGGCCGGGGGTTCTCCTTGGTTTCGGCCCGGGGGGATTCTTATCTTAAGAACCGGTAACGAAACCCGTGGGTTCACCACAGGGGCACGGAGGCGCAGCTAAAAAAAGAATCAAAGCTTTTTGTTTAACTGTGCCTCCCTGTCTTTGTGGTTAAGAGGGATCTTGTTATTGTTTCCAAATAAGGCACGGACAAGGTGTTTTCGGCGCCGGGTAAAGCCGGGCTGGGAATGGGCCGGTTCGAATTAAAGCGTTCGTTAAGGGGGAATTTTGGCACAGGCCGTCAGCCGTCGAATCGAATTGGAGGACCAGAAGGAATGCCTGCGCTTGTTCGGGGAAAAGGACCATACGCTGAAGCTTTTGAGGGATTCCTTCGCGGTGACCCTCGTGGCGCGGGGAACTGAGATCATCCTTTCGGGGGAACCCATGGAAGTCTCCCATGCCAGCCAGGTCATCGACCGGCTCCGCCTCCATTTGAAAAAGGACCACGAGGGATACGTCCCCGCCGGGGCGGTCAAAAAGCTCATTTCTGAGACCAAGGGCAAGTCCGCCGAGCCGGAAGGGGAGTGGGCCGGTCCGGAAACCATCCTGGTGTCTTCCCACAAGAAGCCCATCCATGCCCGCTCGGAAAACCAGCAGAAATACGTGGAGGCCATCCGCGGCAACGACATCGTTTTCGGCATCGGGCCGGCGGGTACGGGCAAGACCTACCTGGCCATGGCCATGGCGGTGGCGGCGCTCCGTAACAGCGAGGTGGAGCGGCTGATCCTGACCCGTCCCGCGGTGGAGGCCGGCGAAAAGCTGGGCTTCCTGCCGGGCGACCTCCAGGAAAAGGTGGACCCCTACCTGCGGCCCCTTTACGACGCGCTTTACGACATGGTGGAATACGACAAGCTGCAAAGGCTTTTCCAGCAGAGGGTGGTGGAGGTGGCGCCGCTGGCCTACATGCGCGGCCGCACCTTGTCCAACGCCTTCATCATCCTGGACGAGGCCCAGAACACCAGCCCCGAGCAGATGAAGATGTTCCTGACCCGCATGGGGACGGGTTCCAAGACCGTGGTCACGGGCGACGTGACCCAGATCGACCTGCCCACGGGCAAGGAGTCGGGCCTGATCGAGGTCCAGCGCATCCTTTCCAAGGTCAAGGGCATCGAGTTCGTCCGCTTCACCCCCAGGGACGTGGTGCGGCACCGGCTGGTGCAGAAC
>JAICXI010000309.1 GCA_025980505.1 bacterium
CCCAAGTCCCGGTGCCGCCGGGGCCCATTGACGGATATCGATTAAAACGAAAGGCTTGGACGGGTGAACTTCCGAAGACTGAAAATCCTTTCCGACCTGGTGGTTTTGCCCCATTCGGTGTTCGCCTTGCCTTTCGCCTTGGCCAGCTTGTTGACCGCCACCCGGGGCCGGCCACCCTTCCGCCTTCTCTTCTGGGTCGTCGTGTGCATGGTGCTGGCCCGGACGACGGCCATGGCCTATAACCGGCTGGTGGACGCGGAGTTCGACGCCCGGAATCCCCGGACCCGGAACCGGGACCTCCCGGCGGGCCGCATCCGGCCCTGGCAGGTCCGACTGGTGGTGGCGGCCTGCGCCTTCGGGTTCGTCCTGGCTTGCCGCCCCTTGAACCCCTTGTCCTTCAAATTATCCCCCCTGGCGCTGGCCATTGTGCTCTTTTATTCCCACACCAAGCGGTTCACCTGGACCTCCCATCTTTTCCTCGGGCTGGCCCTGGGCGTGGCCCCCCTGGGGGCCTGGGTGGCCGCCACGGGCCGGTTCGAAACCCAGCCCCTTTGGCTCGCGGCCGCCGTCGTTTGCTTCCTGGCCGGGTTCGACATCCTGTACGCCACCCAGGATGAAGCTTTCGACAAGGCCGAAGGGCTCCAGTCCTGGGTGGTGCGGTGGGGGATTCCCAACAGCCTCAAAGCCTCTCGATTCTTCCATTTCGGTATGTTAGGATTCCTCGCTGGTTTCGGGGCCCAGGCCGGGTTTCCGCCCTTTTATTACGGGGGAATCGGCTTGATCGGGGCTATCCTGCTTTACCAGCACCGGACGGCTTACGCCTTGCGCCGTACCGGGGACGGCATTCAATTCACCCTTTCCCCGTCCATGATGAAAATGAACGGCTGGATCGCGGTCCTTTATTTCGTGGTGGTCGGCGTCACCGTTTGGTTTTGATCCGCAAAGGGGAGAAATCGCTTGACTCTTAAGAGGCTTTTAAATCCGTCCCCCATCCGGGACATCTATGAAAAGGTCGAGCAGGGAGTCCGCATCACGGACGAGGACGCCTTGCGCCTTTACCATACCAACGACCTTTATGTGTTGGGCGCCATGGCCAACCTGGCCCGGGAAAAAAAGAACGGCAACACCACCTACTACAACATCAACCGCCACATCGATTACACCAATGTTTGCGCCACCACGTGCAAGTTTTGCGCCTTCTCGCGTTTCGAGGGGGAGGAAGGCGCCTTCGAATTCACCCACCAGCAGATCGCCCAAAAGGCCCGGGAGGCTTTTGAAAAGGAAGGCATCACCGAACTCCACATCGTGGGCGGGCTCCATCCCACTTATGAATTCGAGTGGTACGAGCAGATGCTCCGGCTGCTGAAAAAAACCGTGCCGGGCGTCCACTTGAAATGTTTCACGGCGGTGGAAATCAACTTTTTCGCCGATAAGTACAACCTGTCCTACGAGGAAGTTTTGAAACGCCTGAAGGCCGCGGGGCTGGATTCCATGCCCGGTGGGGGGGCGGAAATTTTCCACCCCGAGGTGCGGGAACAAATCTGTCCGGGCAAGGCCACCGCGGACCAATGGGTTGAAGTGCACCGGACCGCCCATCGGCTGGGCCTCAAGACCAACGCCACCATGCTTTACGGGCACATGGAGAAGTACGAGCACCGCGTGGACCACATGCGCCGCTTGAGGGAACTGCAGGACGAAACGGGCGGGTTCCAGACCTTCATCCCCTTGGCCTTCCATCCCGACCATACGGCCATGGACCAATTGGCCAGACCCTCCGGCATGGAAGACCTGAAGACCCTGGCCGTGGGCCGGGTTTACCTGGATAATTTCCCCCACCTGAAGGCCTATTGGATCATGTTGGGCGTCAAGTTGGCCCAGCTGTCCCTGTCCTACGGAGTGGATGACATTGACGGGACCGTCATCGAGGAAAAGATTTATCATATGGCCGGCGCGGACACGCCGGAAATCATGACGGTGGCGGACCTCCGGAAACTGATCCAAGAGGCCGGCCGGACCCCCGTGGAACGGGATACGCTGTACCAAGAGCTCAAACCCATTAAAGAAACGGCGGCGGTTTGAGGGCCCCGGCCGCTTGAATTTCGGCTCAAAAAGGCGGGATTCCAATCCCGATTAAAAATTAAAAAAGGAACAACCTCCATGACAGAAGCAACGGCCGCCCCCCAGCCGAATTCCAATTCCGCGCCCTCGCCGGCCCAACCGGCGGCACCCGCGGCGGTCGCGGCAAATCCAGCCCCAGCGGCGGCGGCCCCCGCGCCTGCCCAGCCGGTCAAGTTCACGGCCCGGCCCATGCGCATCGGCGTCATCCCTTTCCTCAACGTCCAGCCCCTCATTTGGGACATGAAGAACCACCACCAGCTGTTTCCCGTGGCTCCCCGGCAAATGGGCGACCTCCTGAAGAAGGGCCAATTGGACGTGGCCATCGCCCCCGTGGCCACCAAATTCCTCAGTCCCGAACTGCAAATCGTCCCGGTGGGCGCCATCGGCTGCAAGGGCCCGGTGAAGAGCGTGCGGCTTTTGTCCAACGCGCCCCTGCCCACCGTGACGCGCCTTTTCGCCGACGAGCGTTCCAGGACCTCCGTGCTTTTGGCGCGGTTGATCCTGAAGAAGTGGTACGGGGTCCGGAAGTTGGAAGTGAAGCACGTGGACATGGAAAACTTCAAACCCAGCCAGACCAAACCCTGGGAAGCGGTCCTTCAATTCGGGGATATCGCCCTCGAAACGGCGCCGACGGGCATGTCGGTCCTGGACCTGGGCGAAGAATGGTTCTTGCGCACGCAGAAGCCCTTCATCTTCGCGGTCTGGATGGCCCGCAACGTCCAAGTGGCCCGCGAGATCGAAATGGACCTTTTGGCCGCCAAGACCGAAGGCTTGAAACACCTCCAGGAAATCGTGGACCACTACAAGGGGATCTGGGTTTTCCACCGCGCCCAAGCCAAGGAATACCTGGAAAAGAACATCGATTACAGCTACACGCAGGTGGAAGTGAAGGGGCAACTGGAATTCGAGAGGCTGTTAAAGGAAGAGGGCCTCATCCTCTGATGCAGGCCGCCGGCCTTCAACCGGACATCGCCGTAAAGGAAAAGCAAATGTCGGTCGCAATGGTTGAGACATTACAGGAAAAGGTCCTCGACGGGCACGTGGTGAACCGCCAGGAAGCCCTGCAGCTTTACGAGGGCTCTACCTTGAATGAACTGGGCGCCGTCGCCGACGCCTTGAAGGTCCGTGCCAAGGGCGACCGGATCGCCACCTACCTCATCGACCGGAACATCAATTACACCAACGTCTGCGTGACTTATTGCAAGTTCTGCGCCTTTTACCGCGAACCGGGGGATGCCCGGGAAGGCTACGTCAACGAGGCGGACAAGATCATCCACAAGGTCGCCGAAGCCAAGGAAAAGGGCTGCACCCAGATCCTCCTCCAGGGGGGCCACC
>JAICXI010000112.1 GCA_025980505.1 bacterium
GCCCTGGCTCCTGCTGACGCCCACCCGCGAGGAGGCCCTGGTGCTGCAAGGGGACCTTTCGGCCTGGATGCCCGACCTGCCCGTATCCCTCTGCCCTTCCTGGGAAACCCTTCCCCAGGACGTGGAAACACCCGATCCCGAATTGGTGGGCGAACGGCAAAGGGTTTTTTACCACCTGATCCAGGAACAAGCGGGCATCGTGGTGGCGCCGCTCATGGGAGCGTTGCAGTGCACCCTGCCGCCGGAAGAATGGCTGGACCAGGTCCTGATCTTGAAAAAAGGCCTGGAAGCGCCCGCGGACCTGAAGGAGCGGTTGGTGGCCATGGGCTACGAGCGCGTGAACCAGGTGGTGCAATTGGGCCAGTTCGCGGCCCGCGGCGGCATCCTGGACCTGGCCTCGCCCGGGTCGCCTTCAGGGCCCGTAAGGCTGGAATTTTTCGGCGACACGGTGGAATCGGCGCGGCCCTTGGACATCTTGAACCAGCGCTCCAGCGGCGAGTTGGAGGAAGTGCATGTTTTCCCGGCCCACGAGGTCGTGCTTAAGGACGAGACCCGGTACAATCTGCGCCAGGCCCTGAAGGCGAAGGCCAAAGCCGGATCCCGCTGGGCGCAGGACGCGCTGGAGCTTTTCAACCAAACCCACCAGTTTCCGGGATGGCAGTGGCAGGCCGTGGGGGCGCTTGAAAAACGCGGCTGTCTCCTGGACTACCTGCCGAAGGAAGCCCGTCTTTTCCTGGTGGAACCCCTGGCTTTCGAGCGTAAGTGGGAGGAACTGCGGGACTTGCTTTCCGGCTGCAACCGCCAGGCGCAGGAAGACGGGGCGGACTTGTTCGATAGCCAGGGCCTTTTTTCCGATATCCGGCCCCTCAAAAAGGCCCTGGAAAAGGGCCGGGCTGCGGGGTTGTCCCAGATCCGGCAGGACCTTTTCGGCAAAGCCGCGGATTTTTCCCACGAAGTGCCGGGCCGGTCCCTGGCCCCTTATTACGGCAAGTTCGCCACCTTCGTGGGCGACCTGGAGAAGTGGCTTGCAACCGCTTCCTTCCCAGGGGAAGAAAGAAACTCGACCCTCGCCGGGCCGGCTCCGCGGATCCTTCTCTGGTGCCATAACAAGGGGGAAAGGGAGAGGCTTACCGAGCTCCTGCGGCAGGAAGGCCTGGGGGCCAAGGATGACCCCCGGCTTTCCCTGCCCTTGGGCGAAGTGGAACAGGGTTTTGCTTTCGACGAGGTCAACCTGCACGTCCTGCCCGACCACGACTTGTTCCGGCGTTACCGAAGCCGGCGCCTCAACCGGGTGCGGGCGGTTTCGGGCGGCAAGCCCCTTTCCTCCTTGAACGAAATTTCCATCGGCGACTGGACCGTTCACGTGGATTCGGGCATCTGCCTCTACCGCGGCCTGACCCCCTTGACCATCGATGGGGTCACCCGCGAGTACATCCAGCTGGAATTCGCGGACAGTGAAAAGATCTACCTGCCCACGGACCAGATCGCGCTCATTCAACGCTACATCGGCAGCGAGGGCTCGCCCTCATTGACCAAGCTGGGCGGCGAGCAGTGGACGCGCGCCAAGGCCAAGGTGAAGCGCGAGATTGAGGCCGTGGCCCGGGAACTGATGGCCCTTTATTCAACCCGCCAAGTGCTGAGGAAAAAGCCATTCCCGCCCGACACGCCCTGGCAGCACGAGTTTGAGGATGCCTTCCTTTACGAGCTTACCCCGGGCCAGTACGCCTCGGTGCGCGACGTGAAGCGCGACATGGAATCGGACCGGGTCATGGAACGGCTGGTTTGCGGCGACGTGGGTTACGGCAAGACCGAAGTGGCCATGCGGGCGGCTTTCAAGGCCGTGCAGGGCAAGCGGCAGGTGGCGGTGCTGGTGCCCACCACCATCCTTGCCCAGCAGCACTACAACACCTTCAAGGAACGCATGGCCGAGTACCCGGTCGAAATCCAGATGCTGTCGCGCTTCAAAAACCGCTCCGAAATCAAAAAGACCCTGGAGGAGGCGCGGGCGGGCCGCGTGGACATCCTCATCGGCACCCACCGGCTTTTGACCAAGGACGTCCATTTCCAGAACCTGGGGCTCTTGATCGTCGACGAGGAGCACCGTTTCGGCGTGTCGCAGAAGGAAAAACTGAAGTCCCTGAAGCACGACGTGGACGTGCTCACCTTGACCGCCACGCCCATCCCGCGGACGCTGCACATGTCGCTGTCCGGCATCCGGGAAATCTCGGTTATCGACACGCCGCCCAAGAACCGTCGCTCGGTGCTGGCCCAGGTGTCACCCCTGGACGACCGGCTGGTGGCCGAGGCCGTGCGCAGGGAGATGAACCGGGAAGGCCAGGTTTTTTACGTGCACAACCACGTCCAGGACATCGAGCGCATCGCCGATCGCCTGCACAAGCTGGTGCCCGAGGCCAAGTTGGCCGTGGCCCACGGGCAGTTGACCGAGCACGAGCTGGAATCGGTCATGATGGACTTCGTGGACAGGCAATACCACGTGCTGGTGTGCACCTCCATCATCGAGTCGGGCCTGGACATGCCCAACGTGAACACGCTCATCGTGGAACGCGCCGACGCCTTCGGGTTGGCCCAGCTGTACCAGCTTAAGGGAAGGGTGGGCCGCACCGACCGGCAGGCCTACGCTTATTTCTTCTATCCGCGCCACGTGACCTTAAGGGAACTGGCCCAAAAGCGCCTGGAGGTTCTACAGGAATTCTCGTCCCTGGGCAGCGGCATGCACGTGGCCATGAAGGATATGGAAATCCGGGGGGCGGGCAACGTCCTGGGCACCCAACAGCACGGCAACATGGATTCCATCGGCTTCGACCTCTACAGCCGAATGCTTTCCCGGGAAATCGCCCACCTGAAGGGTGAGGAATCGGCCGTGGACTTCACGCCGCTTTTGTCGCTGGGGGTGACCGCTTATTTCCCCAAGGACTATATTCCGGATGAAACCTTGAAGATCGAGTTCTACCGGCAACTGGCCGAAGCCACGGAAGAAGGGGACCTTTCCCGGATTGAGGAGGAGATGAAGGACCGCTTCGGCCCCCTGCCCGTGGAAGCCCAGATGCTCCTCAAGGTGGCGGCCTTCCGGCCCCGGGCCAAGCGCTTGGGCGTCCAGCGCCTGGAGGCGCAAAACGGCTGGGTGGCCCTCACTTGGCACCCGGACCTGACCCCGCCGCCCGAACGGATCGAAAAATGGTTCAAGCAATGGCCGCCGTCCCGCATCCGGTTCTCGGCCCAGGACCCCAACTCGGTCTCCTTCCGGGTCATGAAGGGAGACGAGGGGCCGGAAAAACAAATGCAGGCCGTGGAGAAGCTGCTGAAAGACGTGGCCGCCGTCTAACCCCAAGGCAGCGGTCAGCCGTCGGAAGTCGGAAGACAGCGGGCAACCATTAGCGGTCAAGGATGCAGGCCTTCTCCACGGTTCCTTTTATAAGTCCGGCTTTTAATCGGCTTTTTTCGATTTTCCGGAAGCCCAAGTTCCAAGCGAACAACCGCGCCCGTTGGGGGCCGGGAACCGGCTGCCGAGAACGGACCGCCGCCCGCTGACAGCGGACGGCCGCTTTGCGGCCTTGCGGCACCTGGGGGGGCGTGTTACGATACCGCCTTCATTTTGGGGAGCTTTTTTAATCCAAGTTAAGGGAGTACCTATGTTTTTTCCCACGAAGAAAGTATTTTTCTACGCGGCCGCCGCGATGGTTTTCTTCACGGCCGGCTGGGCTTGCAACAAATACAGCAACAACGCCGGAATCTCGGACAATACGGTGGTGGCAACGGTCAACGGCCACGACATCACCTTCCGGGACTGGATGCGGCAGATGGACCTGTTGCGGGTTTTCGCCTCGCCCATCGACCCCGACAACAAAGACCAGGTGAAGGCGGTCCTGGACAGCCTCATCGACCAACAGGTGGTGTTGGATGCCGCCCAGAAAAGCCATTACTCGAACGCATCTTTCGACGAGACGGTCAAGACCCGGCTCCAAGCCGCGGACCTGAAAATAAAGGAGCTCAAGGAGAAACTGGAAAAGGACATCCAGACGGTGGAGCGCATCCAGGGCAGCTACCAGGACGCCTACAAGAAAATGCTGCTGGCCCGCCAGTTCGCCTCCAGCCAGGTGGACAAGGTGGTCGTGACCAACAAGGACCTGAAGGATTGGTATGACCAGTACGCGGTCCAGGCCGCCGAGGCCGGACAAAAGCTCCCGCCCTTCGACAAGGTGAAGGACCGCCTCAAGCCCGACGTCCAGGCGGAAAAATTCGTCAAGGACCTGGAAGTCGCCGGCGCGATCGACCGCAAGAACGACGTCATCAACAAGTACTTGAACAACCTCTCCATCAGCGACAAGATCCTGAACACGGATGACAAGGGAGCGGAAGCCCCGGTTCCGCAAGAGAAGGACGGGAAAAAAGCCCCGAAGGGCGGCAAGAACTAAGCCCCGGCCGCAAGTGGCGGGAAGGGCGTGGTTTCACCAGGGGGCGGGGATCGTGGACAAAAGGCTTGTGGTGAAGACGGAAGAGGCCATTTTTCGGCCGGTTCTCCCGTGATCCCCTTCCTAAGGAAAGTTTCCGCCGCCCTCCCGGCGCACCGTTTCCTTTCCGCCGGCCTGGAACCGGCTGGATTTTTTTTCATGGCGGCCCTGGCCTGCCTCCTGCCCGGTTGCCGTCCCTCCCCGGCCGTGGACCTGACCCCTCCCTCGGTACCGGCGGACAGGACGGTGGTGACCTTGAACGGGGAAGCCATTTCCCTGGATGAGTTCGACAGCGAATTCCGCATGATGCAGATCCATTACAGCGCCGTGAGCGAAGGTGATATGCGCAGCATCAAGCGCCGCCTCTTCGAGCAGGTCCTCAATCGGCGGCTGCTTTTGCAGGAAGCCCGCAAGATTGGCCTCACCATGAGCCAGGCCCAGGCCGTGGACACGCTCAAGGGCGCCTTGAAGGATATGCCCGAGGATTTCGGGGTCCTCCTCAAGGCTCGGGGCGTGAACCAGGACGCCTGGAAGCGCCGCATCCTCCAGGAAGCGCTGGCGCGCAAGGTGGTGGACCGGGAAGTCAATTCCCGCGTCCATATCCTGCCCGAGGAAGTGGAGGAATATTACTGGTCCCATCTTTCGGATTACTGGCAGCCGGCCGCGGTCCATCTGCGCCATTTGGTCGTCCAAAGGAAATCGGACCTGGCCAAGGTCCTGCAGAGCTTGAAAAAGGGGGAGGAATTCGGCAAGGTGGCCTCCGTCTTTTCCTTGGATCCCGAGAGGGGACAGGGCGGCGACTGGGGTTTCATGGACCTGGACCGGCTTTCCCCCGCCTACCTGAAGGTCCTTTCGGGCTTGAAGCCGGGGGAGATTTCGAAACCCCTGAAGGATAATTTTGGCTATCATCTCTTCCAATTGCTGGACCGGCGGCCGCGGCGGATGCAGCCCTTCGAAGAGGTGAAAGGCTCTATCCACGACAGTCTCCTCAAGGAAGAGCAGGACCACCGTTTCGACGAGTGGATGGAGGACCTGAAGAAGAAGTCGACGATCAAAGTGAATCAAGAAATGGCCCCGGTTATCGGGGTCACCCTGGAGGGTATGAGTGAGGAATAAAAAGAAAGAAAACATCGACCGCCAAGCTCCGTCGTGTCGGGGCAGCCGTGCCCGGGACGGGGTCCGGGGGAAAATCCCGGCCTTATCCGTGAAAAGCCTGTTTGCCCTCGCCGCGGCGGTCATCGCCTTCGCCCCCCCTGCCCAGGCCAAATTGGTGGACGAGATCGCCTTGGTGGTGGACCAGGATTCCATGACGAGGGGTGAACTGGAAGAATCCATCCAGACTTTTTTCCTGGCCCAGAGCCTGAAACCCGCCCGGCCGGGGACGCCGGAATACACGAAGGCGAAAAAAGAGGTGGAGGATTCCTTCGTCCGCGAGGTGCTGCTGGCCGAGGAGGCGGACCGGGAAAAAATCGAGATTTCCGACAGCGAGTTGGACCACAGCGTGGACCAAGAATTGGACAACATGCGGAAAAATTTCTCCTCCGAGCAGGACTTCCAGGACGGCTTGAAAAAGGAAGGCCTGACGCTGGACGACCTGAAGCAGGAAATCCACGACAAACTTCTGAGGCGCCTAAAAGCCAGCCGGGTGATGCGCCAAAAACAAGTGGAACTGCCCGCCACGGCCTTGGTGGCCGACGCCGACATGCGGCAATACTACGACCGCCACCCCGAGGACTTCGAACAAGTGAAGTTTTCCATCATTCTCTTCCGTGTCCACCCCAAGGCTGGAACTTCCTACGTGAGCGAAGTGGAAAAACAGGCTCAAGCCGTGTTGAAGAACCTGAAGGCCGGAGCCGATTTTGCCGCCACCGCCAAAAAGTACTCGGAAGACCAGGGGACGGCCGAAAAGGGCGGGGAAGTGGGAATGGTTTCCCGCGCCGACTTGAACCCCGAATTGGCCGGCGGCGTCTTCGCCATCCCGGTCAACGGAATGGGGTTGGTCAAGGCCGACCAAGGCGTCTACATTGTGAAGGTGGAATAC